>CAXTUQ010000103.1:0-13144 GCA_964247405.1 uncultured Acetobacteraceae bacterium | reverse complement strand
CGGCATGGAAGGAACCTCCTGCAAAACAGGAAAGGCTCCAACAGAGCGGGTCAACTTCACATGGCATCTCGCCGCCGATGCGGGCACTTTCGCCCAGGAGCAGCGTGCGAGGCTTCCAGGTAAGGTGCCGTCGTGACTTGTGTGGAAATTGCTTGGGCGGCGTGTCTCCAGCGGGATGGTGTTGGGTTAGGTTAGGCGGCGAGGTCAACGGGGGCAGGAGCGGCGAGCTTCTCGCCCAGGGTCTGCCATCCGTTGACTTTGCGCATGGTGATCTGGCGCGAGGCCAGCAAGGCCCAGAACAGCATGGCGGCGGTTTCGGCGGACGGCAGCACGGTTTGCGTCTTGATCTGGCGCTTGAACTCCTCGTGCAGCCGCTCGATGGCGTTCGTGGTCCGCGCTGATTTCCACTGGCTCGGGGGCAGGCGGAGAAAGGCGAACAGGCGGTCGCCGGCCTCTTCCAGGCTGGCGGCCACCGCCGGACAGCGCAGCCGCCATTTGCGCAGAAATGCCTTGCGCCGGACCTGCACCTCCTTTGCGGTCTCGGCATAGATCATGTCCGTGCAGTCGGCCACGGCGGCAAACCCGGAGGGTTTCCGCGACCTCCTCGTGCAGCGCGTCGGGCGCGTGGGCCAGCAGATTCCTGTGCTTGTGAACCGTACAGCGCTGGGCCGGCACATCGGGCCACAATGCCGCCGGCGCCCGCTCCAGCTCGGCTCCGCCGTCGGTGATCAGGAACTCCGGCGTGCCCGCCGAAACCCTCGGGTTTGCGGCCGAGGCCGCGGGCGACCAAGCCTTCGAGGATGCCGCGCCAGGCCGCCTCGCTCTCGCCGCCCATGTTCTTCACCGCCAGCAGCACCTTTTGCCCATCCCGGCGCACGCCGAGCACCACCAGCAACGGGATGTTGGTCGCTTTGCGGTCCAGGCGCACGCGCACGACCGTGCCGTCCCGACGCAAACCTCCGGTTTCGCCAGGATGAGCCGCACCACATCCTCCCCGGCCCAGGCGCTTTCGCTACGCGAAACGCCGAGGTCACGCCCGTTCCAGGCGTCCCAATCCGTCCTGACTTTGCGCCACGTCCGGCTCACCCAGCGAAATCGCAGAGCGATTTGCGCAACGTCCTTGCCCACCGCGCCGCCGAACAGGGCGGCCAGGGCGCGCTTGACGCGCCGCGTGTTGGTCCCGGACAGGTAGGCGCCCGCGATCAGCGCCTCGATCTGGCGCGTCATCCGCGCATAGCGCGGCAGGGCGGCGCTGCGCCCTTCCTGCGTCGCACCGCCCTCGGCCGCCATGCGCGCCCGCGGCACGCTGAGCGCCACCGGGCCGAAGCTGCCCAGGAGCTGGCGCCCCCGCGTCCCGTTCCGGTGGCCCTTCGGCGCCTCCGCTGTTCGAACGCCTCGCGCAGGCTGGCCAGCACGCGCCCGGCCGGGTGATGCGTGATCCACCGCTTCGACCCGATCGCCCGCAACCGCGTCGCATCATCGGCCCGGGCCAGCGCCCGCACGCTCGGGTGCAGGTGCGACAGGTCGCCGCCGGCCATATCGGCTCGGTCCTGGCCCTGTTCGGCGGTACCCTGGTCGCCGTCGTCCTTCTGCGATGCAAGCGCTTCTGCTCCGGCTGTTCCAGCGTCGGTCATGTCAGGAACTCCGTCCGCCAAGCCTCGTCCTCGACGACGGGCGGGACCTATGCGGCCTCCTCATCGTCAGATGTACCCGGCACCGTGCCCGTCGTGGCTGCTGGAGCCTCCGCCGGCGATGCTGGTGCCAGCAGCCGCGCCAAGGCACGCTTTGTGCACACTTGCTTTTGGCCTGAGCCTCCGCAAGCACGCGGCGCTGTTCCTCGATCGCGGTCGTGACGGTCGCACCGTCCGCAGTCCGGTGCCCCTCTTCGCGCAGCGAGCGTTGGACCGCCCGTTGCTTCCACAACGTTGCCGCGGGCCGTCCAAGGTCGGCATAGGGCAGGCGGAGGTGGCCGCCTTCGGGCAGCTCAACGAACACCGCATCCATGCTGCAGGGATCGTACTTGACCCGGCAATGCCGGTCGGCCCGGTCCAGCAGCGACGCCAAGGCGCCGTCGGAGTACAGGGCGTTGAACAACCGGACGCCCTCGCGCCGGACCGTGCGCTCCTCGAAGAGCAAAAAGTCAAGCACGAAGGGCGCAGGGCCAACCGGCTGGCGCCGCCCGCCGAATGCCTTGATCGCGTCATCCCAGGCTGCGGCCGGCGTCTTGCCGAGCGCCGAATGCGCCTCGTGGTGATAAGGGCTGAGCACTTCCAGGGCGAGAAAGCGCTCGAACTCCACAAGCGTCAGAACAGCTTTCTGCTCGGCCGGGCAGCCGCCACGAACGGCCGCGTTGGAAAAGGTCGAACCCGGCAGGCTGTCGCTCGACCGGCCCGGGCAGGAAGCGCGGTCCCTTGTTTGGCCAGGCTTCGTCACGACCAGCGACGCCGTGCCCGGCGCCGCCCGGAACTTGGTGATCAGGCGCCAGACCTGGGCCGCGCTGAGGCCGAGCGCATCGGCTGCCGCCCGGATGGTGGCCTTCGTTCATGCCAGCGGCGGCAAGGAAGCGCACCGTATCCTCGCGCCGGACCGCTTCCGCCCAGTCGTCATCGGAAACGTCCAGCGGCCTCGATGGCGGGATTGCCTTCTGCCTTGCTGCCATGCCCGCGCTCTCGCCTTGCCATTCGCACCACAGCGGAGGCACTTTCGCACGACAAAGGAGGCGTTCTCATCAAAAAGGAGCGCGCGAAAGCCTGATCTGCCGAGGTTTGCGGTCTCACGCTTAAGGAAAACGGACATCGCCTTTCGGGGATCATCGTCTCCAGGATCATGCGACCATGGCGCTCGACGCCACCGCTCTCGCCCCCTTGCCGGAAGCCGATCCTCCGCCTGTGCCGGGGCCGACGGAGGCCGGCCAGGCAGCGCTGGACGCTGCGCAAAGGCTGGGCCGAAGGCCGCGGCGCCCGCGACGCTGCGCGCCTGCAAGGCCGACTGGACCCACTACGCCGCCTGGTGCGCAGCAGTCGGCTTCGTGCCGGTGCCGGCAGCCCCCGCCACCGTCGGCGCCTACCTCGCCAGCCTCAAGGACAGCCATGCGCCCATCACGGTGCGCCGGCGCCCGTCCGCCATCGGCAAGATGCACCGCTTCAACGACCAGCCCTGGAACCCCGGGCACCGCGACATCCAGGAGCCGCTGCAAGGCCTGCTGCGCGAGCGCGGCCGGGCGGTGCAGAAGGCCGCGGCGCTCACGCTTGCGATGCTGCGCCAACTGGTCGCCACCTGCGACGCTTCCGCCCGTGGCCGGCGCGACCGCGCCTTGCTGCTGATCGGCTTCGCCGGCGCCCTGCGCCGCTCCGAGCTGGTGGCGCTGCAGGTCGAGGACGTCGTGGCCACGCAGGCGGGCTGCGCCTGCGCATCCGCCGCGGCGCGAGCGGAACAGCGGAACTTGCGCCAACGTCTCAGCCGTTTTGGGCATGGCCTCATCATGGGTGGAATGGCTGCGGATCGAAAAGGGACGGCGCCGATCAGCCGGGAAAGGCCCTGGCGTGCGCGGCGTCCCAGGATAGGGTGACCGGCTGGCCCGGCGCCACCGGGGCGGCGTCGGCCGGGCGCAGCACCTGGCAGTCCCGGCCATCGGCCAACTCGACGACGAGGCGCCAGGCATGGCCCAGGTAGATGCTGTCCAGCACGGTGCCGGGAAGCCCAGGCTCCTCCTCCGACGCGGCCTGGAGCCGGATGCGTTCCGGACGCACCGTGACCGCGACCGAAGCGCCGGGCGCCGCGGTTCCCGGCAGCGTGGCGCCGAGCAAGGCGCCGGACACATCGACGCGGCACGACCCCCCGCCAGGCTCGGCCCCGACCACCCGGCCAGGGAAGAAGTTCGTTTCGCCGATGAAGCCCGCGACGAAGCGCGTGGCCGGCCGCTCGTACAGCTCCAGGGGCGTGCCGACCTGCTCAACCCGGCCGGCATTGAACACCGCGATGCGGTCGCTCATCGTCAGCGCCTCGTCCTGGTCGTGCGTGACATACAGGACGGACATGCGCAGCTCCCGGTGCATGCGCTTGATCTCCAACTGCAACTGCCCGCGCAACTGCTTGTCGAGCGCCCCCAGCGGCTCGTCCATCAGCAGCAGCGCCGGGCGATATACCATCGCGCGGGCCAGGGCGACGCGCTGCTGCTGGCCGCCGGAAAGCTGCCGCGGCAAGCGGTCGCCCAGCCCGGACAAACCCACCATGTCCAGCGCCTCCTGCACCCGCCGCCCGGTTTCGGCCCGGTCCACGCGGCGCATCTCCAACGGGAAGGCGACGTTGCGGCGCACGGTCATGTGCGGGAACAGGGCGTAATGCTGGAACACCATGCCGATGCCGCGCCGAAACGGCGGCAGCCGGTCCACCGGCACGCCGTTCAGCAGGATCGACCCGGCATCCGGCCGCTGCAGCCCGGCCACCAGCATCAGGGTCGTCGTCTTGCCCGACCCGGACGGCCCCAGGAACGTCAGGAACTCGTGCCGCCGCAGCAGGAGGTCCACGCCCGCGACCGCGGCCTGCCCGGCATAGGACTTCCGGACGCCGCGCAGTTCCAGCACCGCCGGGCCATCGGTCATGCGCCGGGGTCGCGGCGGCGCCGCAGCAGCGCGTCCAGCAGCAAGGCCACGAGCGCCAGGAGGAAGCACAGGGAGGCCATGGCCGCGATCGTCGGGTCGAAGTCGCCGCGCAGGTTGGACCACATCTGCACCGGCACCGGCCGCACCCGCGCCGTGCTGACGAACAGCGACACCAGCAGCTCGTCAAACGACACCACGGCGGCGAACAGCAGGGCCGACAGCACGCCCGGCAGCAGCAACGGCAGCGTGACCCGGCGGAACGCGGCCCAGGGCGGCGCCCCCAGCGTCGCCGCCGCGTCCTCCAGCCGCGGGTCCAGGCCCTCCATCGCAGCACCCACGGTCGCAACGACGTAGGGCAGCGTCAGCACGGTGTGCCCGATCACCAGCCCCGTCAGCGTCCCGTTGAGGCCCAAACCGCGGAACACGCCGAACAGCCCGGCCGCCACCAGGATGCCGGGCACGACGATGGGCGCCAGCAACAGGCTTCGGATGACCCCGGCCCCCGGGATGCCACCCCGGGCCAGCGCATAGGCTGCGGCGGTGCCCATTGCCGTCGCCAACGTGGCGGACACGGCGAGGACCTGCAGGCTGACGGCGATGGCGTCCAGCCAGGCCGGATCGCCCGCCAGGTTTTCGTACCAGCGCCAGGACAGGCCCGGCGGCGGGAATTGCAGGAATGGCGCCGCGCTGAACGACACGGTCACGATCACCGCCAGCGGCGCCAGCAGCAAGGACGCCGCCAGCAGGCAGACGCCGCCGCGCAGCACCCGCCAGGCCCCCATGCCATCGCGGACGCTCACCGGGCGACCGCCCCCAGCCCAACCGTCCGGTGCAGCACCCAAAGCAGCAGCGCCGTGGACGCCAGCAGCACCAGGGACAGCGCGCCGGCCGCGCCCCAGTCGCCGTGCCCGATCTGGTCCTGGATGAGCTGCGACACCATCAGCTCGCGCGGGCCGCCCAGCAAGGCGGGCAGCACGTAATAGCCCAACGCGCTGATGAACACGAGCGTGGCGCCCGCCAACAGCCCCGGCAGCGTGAGCGGCAAGTACACGCGCAAGAAGGCGCGGACCGGGTGCGCCCCCATGGTCAGCGCCGCCGGCATCAGCGACGGCTCGATCCGCGCCATGGCCGCGTGCAGCGGGAACACGGCGAACGGCAGCAGGGTCTGCACCGCGCCCAGCATCAGGCCCGTCATGTTGTACAGCAGCGGCAGCGGGTGGTCGGTGATCCCCAAGGCGAGCAGCGCCGCGTTCAGCGGCCCGCGCCGCTGCAGCAGGATCACCGTGGCGAAGGCGCGCACCAACAGGCTGGTCCAGAACGGCACCAGCACCATGGCGGTCAGCCAGCGCCGCAGCCGGGGGCCGCCATGCGCCATGGCGTGCGCCACGGGGAAGCCGAGCAGCAGGCAGGCCGGGGTCAGCACTGCCGCGATCAGCACCGTGTTCCCGACCACACGCAGATAAACCGGCCGTTCCCAAAGCAGCACGAAGTTCTGCAAGCCCAGCCGCGGCTCGGTAAACGCCCGCAGCAGCAGCCAGCCCACGGGCCAAACGAAGGCGGCCAGAAGGAGCAGCAGCGCGGGCGCCAATAGCCAGGCGCGCCGGTCCATCCGTATAGGCCGCGCGCCGGCTAAGCAGGCATCCGTAGCTTGCGCCACGGATGCCTGCTTAGCAGTTGTCGAAGACGCATCATTTTCCTGCTGCGTGTGAGCACACTTCGCAGAATGATGCTTAGGACAGCTTCCAGGCGGCCCAGCGTTCCATCATCGCCTTCTGGTTGTCGCGCCAATAGGCAGCGTTGATGACAAACCCCTTCTCGACGTTCGCAGGCGCCGTGGACAGCCAGGGTTCGACGGCCTTGTCGATGGACGCGAAGGCCGCCGGGTTGGTGGGGGCATAGGCGATGAGGTTCGCGAGCTTCGCCTGACTCTCCGCCAATGTCATGGTGTCGATCAGCCGCATTGCCGCCGCCTTATTGCGGCTGCCGCGCGGGATGGCCAGGTAATCGACAGATTGGATGTTCTGCTCCCACGACACCGCAATGGGCGCGCCCTTCTTGGCGGCGTCAAAGGCGCGGCCGTTGAGGATCATGCCCAGGCCCACCTCGCCATCGACGAAAAGCTGCTGCGACTGCGAGTTGGTGGCCCAGAAGATCGTGTCGTTGCGGATGGTGTCGAGCTTGCGGAAGGCGCGGTCCACGTCTAACGGGTAGAGCTTGTCCGGCGGCACCCCGTCGGCCAGCAGGGCGATCTCCAATTGCGTTGTCGGCTCGTCCCCGAGCGTCCGCTTGCCGGGAAAACGCTTCAAGTCGAACAGGTCGGCCCAGGTGCGCGGCTCTTTACCGGCGGAGAACGCCTTGGTGCTGTAGGCGAGGTTGTTGGACCAGACAATGCAGCCGACCCCGTTCTCGTGCACGAAGCGCGGGTCGATGCGGCTTGTGTCCACGGCGGCCTTGTCGATCGGCTCGAACAGGTGGTCGGCGCTGCCGGCGTACAGGAAGTCGATGGTGACGTCGGCCACGTCCCAGTCCGGCGTGCCGCCCTCGACCATGGCGCGGAACTTGGCGATGTTCATGGGGCCGTCCTGCACCACGCGGGCGCCCGTCGCGGCGGCGAAAGGGTCGCAGTAGCAGGACCGCTCGGCATCCTGGTAAGCGCCGCCCCAGCTTGCGAACACGACCGTCTTGCCCTTGAGGTCCGCCGCCGCGCGGGCGCCGGCAGCCCACAATCCGGCCAGGGCAGGGGCGCCGCGCAGGATGGTGCGGCGGGTGGGGGGGAGGCGGGAGAGCGTGGCCATGCGGGACACTCCTTCAGGGTTGCTTGCGGACCGGTCAGGTCCGCAGGTTCTCGCGCAAGGTGCGGCCGGCGTACTCGGTGCGGAACAGGCCGCGGCGCTGCAATTCCGGCACCACGCCGCGGCAGAACTGCTCGAACATGCCGGGGAACGTCGTGGGCGTCACCACGAAGCCGTCGCAGGCTTCGGCCTCGAACAGCTCCTGCAAGCGGTCGGCAATCATGTTGGGCGTGCCGACCAACTCCCGCCCCTCCGTCCGCTTCGCCGCCGCCTGATTGAGGTCGATGCCTTCGGCCTGCATCACCTGGTCCAGCAGGTCCTTCGTCCCTTGCATTCCCTGGTTGCCCTGCAACTGCTCCAGCGTGGTGCCGGGCTTGAGCCGGGTCAGGTCGGCGCCGACGCTGCTGGAGGTCGTGGCCAGGTTCAGCTCCGGGTCGATCAGGCTGTTGAGGTAGTCCGCCCGTTCCCGCGCGATCGACTCCGTCTCGCCCAGCACCATCGTGACCGCGGGGAGGATGGCGCACTCGTGCGGCGCGCGGTTGCGGGCGGCCAGGCGCGATTTCATGTCGTCGTAGAAGGCGCGCATCTCGTTGGGGCCGCGCTGGATGGTGAACACCGCCTCCGCCCAGCGCGCCGCGAACTCCCGCCCACGGCCGGAGCTGCCGGCCTGCATGATGACCGGGCGGCCCTGCGGGCTGCGCGGGATCGACAGCGGGCCGCGCGACTTGACCCAGCGGCCCCGGTAGTTGGCGTAGTGCACGCGGGCCGGGTCCGCCAAGATGCCGGCCTCTTTGTCGCGCACGAAGGCGTCGGCGTCCCAACTGTTCCAGAGCGCGAAGCACGCTTCCAGCACCTCGTCCGCGCGGTCGTAGCGCTCGTCCCGCGGCGGCAGCTCGTCCAGCCCGGCGTTCTGCGCTTCCAGGTCGGTGGCCGACGTGACCACGTTCCAGGCGACCCGGCCCTTGCTCATCGCGTCCAGCGAGCCGAGCCAGCGGGCCAGGTGGTAGGCGGTGTGAAAGCTGGTGGACAAGGTCGCGCCGAGGCCCAAGTGCCGGGTCGCCGCCGCCATGACCGGCAGCACGACGGTGGGATCAAGGAAGCTGATCTGGCCGCCCCGGCGCACGTAGGCGTCGAAGCTGCCGCCGTGCAGGTCATACAGCCCGAACAGGTCGGCGAAGAAGCAGCCGTCGAAGCGCGCAGCTTCCAGCAGGCGGGCGATGTGCTCGTAGCGGCTCGGCTCCAGGATGTCGTCGAGGGTCGATTCCGGATGCCGCCAGCCGCCGACATGCAGCGCCGTCGGGCCGGTCTTGAGGTAGGCGACCAAATGCATCTGGCGTCGCGGCATAGGAGGTCCTTTTGGTACGGGTAAAAGTGGCGGCAAACGCCGTTGCGGGCAAGCGGACGGCCACCCGGCCATGATCGCTGCATAGGGTTGCTTGGAAGAGACCGGTTGCCGTCCTTGGGCCAATGCTTTTCGAGAAGAACGCTAGGCGGGATGGAGCCTGCGCGTTGGCTTCCTGAACAGGCTTGATTGCAGCCCAGATTGCTCGCGAATGCTTCTCGACCTGCCGCCAGATTACGGTTGGGCTGTCGAACAGGTCTACCCGCTTTTGCGCTGGTCGAAGTCTCGCTGGGCTTGCTCGATGTCGGGCAGGTGATCGACGGTCCAGGCATACAGCGCCGCGAAGGGCTGTTCCAGGGTGCGGCCGAGCGGCGTGACCGAATACTCGACCGCGACGGGCGAGACGGGGATGACGCGCCGCGCCACGATGCCGTTCCGCTCCAGGCGTCGCAGCGCCTGGGTCAGCGCCTTTTGCGTGATGCCCTCCAGCCGCCGCTTGATCGCGTTGAAACGCAGCGGCTGCGAACACAGCGCGGCCAGGATCAGCATGGACCACTTGTCCGCGATCTGATCCAGGATCGGACGGCTTGCGCAGTCCGCCCTGAACACCTGCTTCTCATGCCCCGGCATGACGGTTTCCTTTTGTATACCTACGCGAGTTCAAGTGCCTTATTGACGCTAGATATCCGATGTATACTTATCGGGTCCAGACAAAACGGAGTGGACCACGTGGTTGCACAGAACGTTGACGCCCTGTTTCAGCCGTTCCGCTTGGGGTCGCTGGATTTGAAGAACCGTATCGTCATGGCCCCGATGACGCGTTCGTTCTCGCCCGGCGGCGTGCCCGGCGGGAACGTCGCGGCCTATTACCGGCGCCGGGCCGAGGGCGAGGTGGGGCTGATCCTATCCGAAGGAACGGTGATCGACCGGCCGGCATCCAGGAACGACCCGGGCATACCCTTCTTCCACGGCGACGCCGCGCTGGCGGGCTGGAAGCGGGTGATCGAGGAGGTCCATGCCGTGGGCGGCCGTATGGGTCCGCAGCTTTGGCACACAGGCTCCGTGGTCAGCTTCCAAACCGACTGGACGCCCCCGGTTCCCGTTGAAAGCCCGTCCGGTTTGATCGCGCCGGGCCAGCCGCGTGGGGGCGCGATGAGCGAGGAGGCCATTGCCGACACGGTGGCCGCCTTTGCCCACGCCGCTGGCGACGCCAAGCGGCTGGGCTTCGACGTGGTCGAGATACACGGCGCCCACGGCTACCTGATCGACCAGTTCTTCTGGAACGGCACCAACACGCGCACGGACAGATATGGCGGCGCCACCCTGAAGGAGCGCGCCCGCTTCGCGGCCGAGGTGGTTAAAGCCATGCGTGGCACCCTGGGTCCCGACTATCCCATCATCCTCCGCCTCAGCCAGTGGAAGCAGCAGGATTTCACCGTCCGCCTGGCCGAAACGCCCGATGCAATGGCCGACTGGCTGGTGCCGCTGGTGGATGCAGGCACGGACATCCTGCACTGCTCGCAGCGCCGCTTCTGGGAGCCGGAGTTTCCGGAGATTGACGGGGAGAACGGGCTGAACTTCGCCGGCTGGGCCAAGAAGCTTACTGGTGCCGCCACGATCAGCGTAGGCTCCGTCGGGCTGTCGGGCGACTTCATGGGCGCCTTTGCCGGCGAGGGTTCCAAGCCCGCCAGCCTGGATACTCTGGTTCACCGGATGGAGCGCGGCGAGTTCGACCTGATCGCCGTCGGACGCGCGATCCTGAATGACCCGCAATGGGTGGCGAAGGTGCGGACGGGCAACAAGGAAGGCATGCGGGACTTCGCCGCCGCGGCCCTGGCCGAACTGGTCTGATGCCAGCAGACCTGCTCTGAACCGCCTCACACCGCGAAGCGTCTTTGCGGCCTGGCAGTCCAGGATCAGCCAAACGCTTCCGGCCATGGGGCGCTGCGCAGGGCGGGGAGGCGGGGCGCCAGCGCATCCGGCACCTCCACCAGCAAACCGAGCACCCGGAAGGAGTTGGTCTTGCCGTGGATATCAAGGTTGAGGCTGGCGTTCACCCCGCCTTCCAGCACCTCGTTCACCACGAAGTTGAGCGCGTATAGATTCGGCAGCTCGTACCGCGTGACGGCCGTGGCGCCGCGGTGGCGGAACAGGGCGTGGACGCGCTCCGCCGTGACCTGCGCCAGCAGCACCGGCCACAGGTCCGGATGGTAGGCCACCACCGACACGTTCAGCCGGTTGCCCTTGTCGCCGGCGCGGGCATGGGCGACCTCGTGCAGCGGCACCGTTGTCATAGGAAGCTCCACCCCGCGCTGACCCGGTTGCGCGGCACCAGGCAGGACGCGGTGCGGATGCGGTTGCGCACCTGGGAGCGCATCCCGCCGCCGCCGGCCGGGCCGCAGCACAGCAGGGCCAGCACCTCCTGCACCGCGTGGTCCACCGGACGCCGGTCGGGGCCGGACACCGCCAGGCGCACCCGGACCTCCGGCAGTTCCGGCGCCGTGGCGGCCAGGGCGCCCCCGTCGTCGTCGAACACGCTCAGTGCGCCGATCAGGTCCAGCCGGCGGCGCAATGCCAAGCCGCGAAGGTCCAGCCGCTTGCCGATCACCTCCGCCGCCAGCCGGGCGCGGGCCAGGGCGTTCGGCCCGGCGTAGGAAATCTCCGCTTCCCCGATCCAATCGCCGGCGAACGACACGGTTGCCTTGAAGCTCGGGGGCGCCGGGCGGCCACGCGCGCCGGATACCGCCACGCGGTCCGGGCCATCCTGCTGCAGTCGCACGGCGGTCACGTCCAGGATCACGTCCGGCGTCAGATAGGCGGCGGGGTCATGGACCTCGTACAGCACCTGCTCCGTCACCGTCCGCACGGAAACGCAGCCGCCAGTGCCGGCCGCCTTGGTGATGACGGACGACCCGTCCGCCGCGACCTCCGCGATGGGGAAGCCGATGGCCTCCGGCCGCGGCACGTCCTTGAACCCCGGATCGGCGAAGTAGCCGCCCGTGACCTGCGACCCGCATTCCAGCAGGTGTCCGACCAGCGTGCCCGCCGCCAGCCGGTCCCAGTCGTCCCAATCCCAGCCGAAATGCGCGACAAGCGGGCCGAGCGCTAGGGCAGGGTCCGCCACCCGGCCCGTCACCACGATCTCCGCCCCGGCCCGCAGCGCGTCGGCGATGGGCCGTGCGCCCAGATAAACGTTGGCCGCGACCAGTTCCGCCGTATCCCCGGACGGCGCGGCGTCACCCTCCGCGGCCTCCATCCCATCCAGGTCCAGGCCGCGGATGTCGTCCCCGTGCACGACCGCGATGCGCGGCGGCGGCAGGCCGGCCTCCGCCGCCAAGCGTTGCAGCAGCCGCGCCGCGGCGGGCGGGTTGGCAGCGCCGAAGTTGCCCACGATGGGAACGCCGGCACCGAGGCAGGCCGGCAGCACCGGGCCGACCAGCTCGGCCAGCAGCGGCTCGTAGCCTGCGCCGGGGTCGGCCCGGCGGGCGACGTGGCCCAGGGCCAGGGTGCGCTCGGCCAGCGTCTCGAACATGATCGCGCCGGGCCGGCCGGAGCGGGCGATGGTGTCCACAACCGATCCCGGCGCGTCCGTTCGGTCGCCGGAGAACCCGGCGCCGCAGCCCATCAGGAAAGGACCTGCCTCCATGCCGATGCTCAACTCCTTGCTGGTCCAGGGCGCCATGCCCGGGGAGTGCAGCACGCCCTGGCCGCCGGCGCGAGGGGGAGCGGGCCAGTGATAATGTCTCAGTTTGAAACTGTCTGTCCCTAGCCGCTCTGCTCGCGTCCAACTAGCATTTTCCATAGGCTCAGGGCAAAGCATACAAGAGGTTGTTAACGGATGAACAAAATCCAGGAAATTGATGTCCACAGGCCGCAAAGGTAGGGATGCCGTGGGTGAACGTATCAGTCCGCCTCAGTCCAGCGTCACGTAAGATGCCAACAGTTCATGAGGTAATTAGCAGCTTTACTTACTTAATGGGTGTCAAAGTCGTGAAAGTTCTAACTTGGGATGGTTAGCGGATCAGGCAGTCTGCCGGCCTTTGTGGTTTGGGGTCTGTTGATGTTTGTGGACGGGTTGTGCTGCAAGCGGTGCGGCGGTTCGCAGCACGTGAGAAGCGGCACGGTGCGCGGGCATCAGCGTTTGCCGCTGCCATGGAGGTGGGTGCCACTTCACGGACACGCCCGCCCGGGGCAAGCCGGCTGCGACGAAGGCGTTGGCGGCGCTGCTGCATGGCATGGGCAACATGAGCTTCAGCATGGTCGGCCGCTTGCCGGGCGTCAGCGGCGTGGCGGTGCTGAAGCGGGTGCGTGCGGAGGCTCCGGCCCCGCCTTGACCCGGCTGAGGTGGTCCCCGTTCTTCGGACGGGTGGTTAAGCTCGGTTCGGCTGATGAGAAGGACGGACCCGATG
>CAXTUQ010000102.1:0-13165 GCA_964247405.1 uncultured Acetobacteraceae bacterium | reverse complement strand
GAACTCGCCTAACGCATCGCGGGCGCGAAGTTTCGCAAAAACCAGACAGCCCCGTCAGCCGCCATGCCGGTCCGAGGACAACCCGGCGCCGCGTCGCGTGTTGCAGGAACAGCAACGTGAAAGGATGGACCCCATGGCCCGCACCCACACCCGGTCGCAATCCCTCGCTTTGGCGGGAGGCGCCGCGACGATGCTGTTTCTGGCGGCACTGGCAATCCAGCGCGCATCACGACCGGCCGCAGGCAACCGGCAGCGGGCTCCCCGCGCGGCGGCGCGGCGCTGCAAGGTGGTGGTGGTCGGCGCCGGGTTCGGCGGCCTGCAGGCGGCGCTCGGGCTGGCGCATCAGCCGGATGTCGACCTCACGCTGATCGACGTCCACAACCACCATCTGTTTCAACCCTTGCTGTACCAGGTCGCGACCGCGGCGCTGTCGCCGGCGGACATCGCGGCGCCCGTCCGCGGCGTCATCCCCGCATCGGAGCACACCCGCGTGCTGATGGCGGAGGTCACGGGCGTGGACACGCGGGCGCAGCAAGTGCTGACCGAAGGCGGCGCCGTCCCCTATGACGAGCTGATCATCGCCACCGGGTCGAAACCCAGCTACTTCGGCCACGGCGAATGGGCGCAGGCCGCGCCGGGGCTGAAAACCCTCGGCGACGCGCTGAAGCTCCGCCACAAGATCCTGGAGGCGTTCGAGGATGCCGCCGCCGTCGGCAACCGGGAGGAGCAGGCGCGGCTGCTGACCTTCGTTCTGATCGGCGGCGGCCCGACCGGGGTGGAGATGGCCGGCTCCATCGCCGAGCTGTCGCGGGACGTGCTGGCGCATGACTACGACCTCCTGCACAAGCGCGCCCGCGTCGTGCTGATCGAGGCGGGACCGCGGGTGCTGGCGGAGTTCACGCCCGACCTGTCGGACAACGCGGCGGAGGCACTCAAAGATCTGGGAGTCGAGATCCGCACCGGCACGCCCGTGACCGGGATCGAGGACGGCCTGGTGCACCTGAAGGACGGGACCCTCCCGTGCGGCACGGTGATCTGGACCGCCGGCAACGAGGCGACGCCGGCGGCGGAGTGGCTGGGGGTCAAGCCGGGCCGCGGCGGCCGGGTCGAGGTCGGCCCCGACCTGCGCGTCCCCGGCCAGCACAGCGTGTCCGTGATCGGCGACGCCGCCCTGGCGTTGGACGCCCACGGCAAGCCGCTGCCCGGCCTCGCGCCCGTCGCCAAGCAGCAGGGGAGCTATGTCGCCCGCTCCATCCTGGGGCGGCTGCGCGGGCGGCGTCAGCGTCCGTTCGCTTACCGGGACTATGGTACGCTCGCCACCATCGGGCGCAACAAGGCGGTGGCGGAGTTCGGCCGTGTGCACCTCGCTGGGCGGCCGGCTTGGCTGATGTGGGCGGTGGCGCACATCTTCTTCCTGATCAGCTTCCGCAGCCGGGTGATGGTCAGCGCGCAATGGCTCTTCGCCTACGTGACGCATCAGCGCGGCATTCGCCTGATCATCGGGCGCGCGACGCCGCGCGTCGGGGGACAGGCCGCCTCGCTGCTGCGCGGCGCTCAGCCGCCGGTGGCGAAACCGGGGTAGAGCGTCATGCCGCCATCGACGAACAGCGTGGCGCCCGTCACGTAGTCCGACGCATCGGAGGCGAGCCACACCGCGGCCTGCGCGATGTCGTCGGGTTCGCCGATGCGCTTGTAGGGTACGAGCGTCATCAGGTCGGTGTAGGCGGCGGGCGTGTCCCAGGCAGCCGTGTTGATCGGGGTGCGGATAGCGCCGGGCGCGATGCTATTCACGCGGATGAAGTGCGGCGCCAGTTCCTGCGCGATGCTCTTCATCAGCATCGCGATGCCGCCCTTGGACGCGGCGTAGTTCGCGTGGCCGGCCCAGGGGATCTGCTGGTGCACCGAACTCATGCAGATCATCTTGCCGGCCGCGGCGGACACGGAAGGCACGACGCCGCGCCGCTTGAACTCGCGCGCGGCGGCACGGCAGCACAGGAACTGGCCGGTCAGGTTCACGCCGATCACGGTGTTCCACTGCTCAAGCGTCATCTCGTCGAACGCCGAGTCGCGCTGCAGCCCGGCGTTGCTGACCGAGATGTGCAGCGTGCCGAACTGCGCGACGGCGGCGGCGAACATCCGCTCGACCTCCTCCTCCTTGCTCACGTCGGCTTGCAGCGTGATGGCGCGGCGGCCCATGGCCTCGATCTCCTGTGCCACGGCGTCGGCGGTTTCCGGGTGGGTGACGTAATTCACCGCCACGTCCGCGCCGGCGCGGGCCAGGCCCAGGGCGACCGCCCGGCCGATGCCGGAGTTGGCGCCCGTCACCAGCGCCGACTGCCCGGCGAGCACCGGGTAGTATGGCGCGGGCGGCGGCTTGCGGTCGGGCGTGGCGTTCGAGGCGGGATCTTTGTTAGCAGTGCTGTCGCTCATGGCGGGCCGCTCCATGTCATCCAGAGGCCATCCTGGCACATCACGCCGGCCGCGGCCATCGCGCGGGCGCTGTCAGCCGCGGTCCCCGTGCTGCTCATGCTGCTCATGCGCTAGGCTGTGGGAAAACAAGCGGTATGTGCCCCGGCCGCCGGTCTTGGCCTGGTACAAAGCCCGGTCGGCGTTGTCGAGCAAGGCTGGTGCCGGCAAGCCCGGCGCTGACAGCGCGATGCCGATGCTGACGTGGACCTCCACCTTATGCCCTTCTAGGAACACGGGATGGCTCACGCCTTCGAGCACGCGCTGCGCCAGGAGCGCTGCCGCCTGCTCCGTCGCGCCTTGCATCAGGATCGCGAACTCATCGCCGCCCAGCCGGGCCGCCACGTCGCCCTCCCGCACGCAATTGCGGATACGCTGGGCCACCGCGAACAGCAGGGCGTCGCCGGTCGCATGGCCCAAGGTGTCGTTCACCTGCTTGAAGCCGTCGAGATCGAGGTAAAGCACGGCGGACCGGCATTCCAGGGCCTCCGCGCACGCCTCCTCCAGGGCGCGCTGGAAGACGATGCGGTTGGCCAATCCGGTCAGGCTGTCGTAGGACGCGAGGTAGGCCGTGCGCCGCGCGTCCTGGGTCGCCTCCGTCACGTCCGCGCCGACCCCGCGGAAGCCGACAAAGGTGTTGAACCGGTCAAAGGTCGGGCGGCCGGTCAGCGACCACCAGCGCGGCTGCCCCGCCACATCGACCGGCACGACGATGTTGGCAAAGGCCGACCGCGCCTGGAGCTGCTGGATCACGGGTTCCGGGATGGCCGCCCCGGCCAGCAAGGTTTGCACCCGCAGAAGCTCGAAGATCGAGAGATTGGTCAGCAGCTCGGCCGGCGTCTGCGCGATGTCGGCGAAACGGGGCGAGACGTTCTTGAGCCGCAGCTCGCTGTCGGTTTCCCACAGCCAATGGCTGCTGTTCGCCTCGAAGTCCCGCAGCAGGAGGCCGATCACGTCCGCCTGGTCCTGCAGCTTGACCTCGTGCGCCACGCGCCTGACCAGGGTGCGGTTGATGAACAACGCGGTGAACAGGACCAATGGCGAGTAGCCCATCAAAAGGCCGAAAATCTGCAAGTCGATGAAGCGCCCGGTTTGCAGCAGCATGAAGGAAGCGCCGAGCGTCACTGGCGCCCAAAAGGCGATGGCGACGCGCATGGGCTGCAGCACCGCCGCAGCCGCGACGACGCCCACAGTGGTCGTGTACAAGACGTTGAGTTGGTCACCACTGGAGATGCCATTCAGTTGGGAAAGCAGCACTGCCCATAACAAGCCAAGCAGCAGCACGATCCCAACGTAATAGCGCATGTAGCCCGCAGACGACTCCGCCCTCGTGTGCGGATCGTGCCGGCGACGCCAGGAGTATCCCATGTAAAGGACTGCTCCATACGCGATGACCAAACCTCCAATCGGGGCCACACAGCCGATGGGCAAGACATTGCCGGAAAAGACCCAATAGAGAAATGCCACGGTGTTGAGGCCAGCAAAAGCCATGACCTGAAACAGCCGGGCAAGCATGTCCAGTTGCTCAATGCGGAGGCGCTCGGCCGTGTCGGCCAGGCTGAGGCCGTTTTGCTTGTCATGCATCTCAGCTCTCTGTGCTCATTGGCCGGTCGCCTCCGCCGCCATACGTCTATGGGAAGAACATGCCCGTCCGAGAGGCGTAGCTCGCATATTCCGCCCCGAGATCACTATGCGACATCAGACATTCCTCCCTGCGTGCAGCTACGACGTAGCAGGCCAATAAGATAGCCGGACCTACCCAGCATGCACTACTCGCAGTTGCAAAGCAGGTGGCAAACCAGAAAATTATGTAAGAAGCGTAAAACGGGTGCCGCACGTAGCGGAACGGTCCGCCCACCACCAGGGCCGACGGCTTTGTTGCGGTGAAGGCAACGGCGAACCGGGCGTCCCGCGTTGCACGCACTGTCCAGACGAACGACGCCAGCGAGGCCGCCGAGAGAATCGGAGCGGCCGGCCAAAGCCGGGACAGCTGCATCGTGCAAACAGACCAGATGAACACGGCCATGGTGGCGAGGCTGACCGCCCCGATCAGCCGCATGCCGAACGGCATGGGACCGTCCGAGCGGAAATGCCTGAGCATGGCCCAGGCAAACGTCAGGAAGCATGCTGCGCCGAATGCCAGCACCGTAAGCTTGTCCATCATCATGGCAGCACCGCGACGGTTTCGCCCCGGCTTAAACGGCCGTAACGTTCCTGCCCTTCACCTTTGACGTCAAGCACCGGCACCATCCGGCGCACCATATCATATTGCTCGCGCATGCAGCCCAGCAGGTGGGTGGAGAACTTAAGCCCGTGGTAAAGGCGTGCGCCGGCGAGTTCGCGGAAGCGCAGGCGAGTGTAGAACGGGATGTGGTTGCGTCGCATGCACGACACGACCATTCCTGGGTCCTGCTGCAGGATCAAATAGCCCGCCAGCCGGAACAGCAGGAACACGAGCGTCTTGTCTTCGGCCATGTCTGGATGCCGGACCAGGCGGTTGATTTCGACGACGCTCGATATCGGCTTGGCGGAGTTGGCCTGCAGCAGGCCCGCAACCTCGTCGGCGAACATGTGCTGGGCTGGGACGCCTCCGGACATCCTGCCGTCGGCTCCGCGCTTGAGGACACAGACCCGGGTGGACGCGACGGCGTGGTCTCCCTTGTAGATCACGACGGTCTGCACGTCGGGTTGGTCGTCGTATTCGTCGCTGTAAGCCTTGCTGCGACGCGGTTCGATATAGCCTTCGGCGAAGTAGCTCAAGTAACGCAATTTGTAGCAGTCCTGCTTGGTCTTCCGATCGAGGGCGAGTCGCGCGGTGAGCTGGGCCGGGTCGCTCCGACGCTGGGCTTGGCCGTGCCGGCCAATGGGTGCAATGACGGGCGTGGTTGTTTGCAGAAGCGTCAAAATAATTATCCTTTTAAGTAATAAATTATAGACAAAGCAACGCGCCGCTGGTTGCAGGAAAACGGTCTGCAACTAGTCGTTCCATATCGTTACGATAGTGGTGATTGCGATGATTTTTGAGCTAGCCATCCGAGCATAGCGTGTCCCGCCTAGTCTGGCGATGACAAAGCACAAGGGATAACGGCCTAAAACGATCTATACTGGACTTACTCAGCCCAATAATTTACTTCTGCAAATTTGTAAAACATATGCTTAGACAATTCTACTGCAACGACGGACATTCATTACGTAAACGGTCGAAATTGGTGGTTGGAAGCCCGCGCTCCAGCCTCGGCTGTGCTCGCATCGAAGGATAGCAAGCCATGGGAAGGCCTGCCTATGGCCGCGACGCCGATTCCGGCCAGATCGCCCGTTGCCCGGGTTCCGCGTCGCGCAAGCAACCGGCGCTTCGCCGGCACTGGCTGGCCTCGCGACGCCTAACCTTGCCGCCCGACTCGGCCGCTCCATTCTGAGATGGCCGTTCCTGAAGCGATCGGCCTGCGCCAGGGCGCTTGCGCCCGGCGCCAAACGCGCCGGCGGTCAGTTCGTGGTGACGACGTGGATGTCGCCGTCACGCTCGATCACGCTCACCGACACCTCGCCGGGCGTGCGGCTGACCAAGACGCTCACCCGCGCGCCGCAAAGCCGCAGGTTGCGCAAGGTCAGGCCGTCCAGGAAACCTGGCAGGTCCGGACGGTCGAAGCGCACGGCGCGGGCAGCCGGATCGAAGCTGAGGCCCAGGCTGGCCTGCACAAACGCCGGAAGCGTCGCGGCCGCCCACGCCTGCGGCGAGCACGCGACCGGGTAGGACGTCGGCCCTTGGCCGGGCCGCCGCGGGAACCCGCAGAACAACTCCGGCAAGCGGCGCAGGTCCATGGCGTCGGCGCTGGCCTCCATGCCCTCGAACAACCGCGCGGTCTCCGCACGCAGGCCGAGTCGGGCCATGCCGAGCGCGATCAGCGCGTTGTCGTGCGGCCAGATCGAGCCGTTGTGGTACGACATCGGGTTGTAGCGCGCCTCGTCCGCCGCCAGCGTGCGGATGCCCCAGCCGCTGAACAGGCGGGCGTCCAGCAAGCCGCGCGCCACCTGGCAGGCCCGCTCAGGGGCGGCGATCCCCGTCATCAGGACGTGCCCGGCGTTGGAAGACCGCACCTGGCACTGCCGCCCGTCGCCGTCCAGCGCCAGCGCGTAGGTGCCGAGCCGTTCGCACCAGAACCGGGCCTCGAACGCTTGGCGCAGGTGCTCAGCCCGGGCGTCCAGCGCCGCCGCCTGGGTTTCCAGCCCGAGCCGCCGGGCAATAACCGCCCCGGCCCGGCGCGCCGCGTAAACGTAGCCCTGCACCTCGCACAGCGCGATCGCCCCGCGCGCCAGGCTGCCGTCGCTGTGGGAGATCGAGTCGTAGCTGTCCTTCCAGCCCTGGTTGGCCAGGCCGTCCTCCGTGCTGCGCTGGTAGCGGACGAAGCCCTGCGCGTCGGCCCGGCGGTCCATCCAGCCGAGCGCCAGGTCGAGATGCGGCCAAAGCGCCTGCAGGCTGGCGAGGTCGCCGGTGCGGTCCAGGTAGGCGCCAGCGAGCATGACAAAGAGCGGCGTGGAATCGACGCTGCCGTAGTAGCGGCGGAACGGCACCTCCCGCAGTGCCGCCATCTCGCCGCCCCGCATCTCGTGCAGGATCTTGCCCGGCTCGGCCTCGGACGCCGGGTCGAACTCGGTCGCCTGCTCCTGGGCGAGGAAGCGGAGCACGCCCAAGGCCAGCGACGGGTCGAGCGCCAGCGTCAGCAGGGCGGTGATCAGGGCGTCCCGCCCAAAGGCGGTGCTGAACCAGGGAATGCCGGCGTAGGGGTAGGGGCCGGTCGGCTTCACCGTGACAAGCATGCGCAGGTCGCTGGCCGACCGGCGCATGGCCTGCTCGAACGCCTCATGCGGCGCGGATACGGTGGCGGCACGCGCGGCGCTGGCGCGCAGGCGGCGCTTCGCGTGCACATAGGCCGCGAGGAACGCCGCCCGCGGGCGGTGCGCCGACGCCTCGGACCCGAAGGCGACTTCCAGGAACACCGCAGCCCGCCCGCCCGGCTCCAGGTCAAGCTCGAACACCGCGCCGCTGTTCGTGACGGCCTGCGGCGCGGGTTCGAAGGCGAGGCGCGTCGTCCGCACCAGCGCGTCCAGTCCGCGATAGGAGAGTGTCACGCCGCCGGACGTCAGCGCGGGTGGCAGCCGGTCGCCCCGGCGCTCGCGGTGCATGCCGCGCACCTCGAACAGGTCGGCGAAATCCGCCTCGAAGCGCAACTCGAGCCGGACCCTGTGGCGCGTGAAGCCGAAGTTGCGCACGGCGATTCGCCCGTGGCAGGCGGCGTCGCCCAGGAACAGCGACCGCTGCACGTGGATCACGCCCTGCTCCAGCGCCGCCACGCCGAGATCCGACATGGAAGCGTTGGACAGGTCGGAGGTGAGCATCACGTTGTCAGCCCCCAGCGTGGAGCTGAGCAGCAAGGGCTGCACCCCGCCCAGCGTGAGTTCGAAGCGGGAAAGGTGCCTTGTGTCCCGGTGATACAGCCCATCGGTGCCGCCCGGCACGGACAGGATGTCGCCGCCGTGGTCGAACACGCCGAACGTGTCGCCGCTTTTGATGGTGCGGTAGCGCCGCTCTTGCAACGAGACCGCGGCCGAGACGGAAAAGGGTTCGGGGGTTTCGGTGCCGGACTCAACGGCATGGCTTGCGACGACGTTCATGGGCGGAGCCTCGGATTCGGAGAATGGGTCAGGGCTGGGCGAGTGGTGCGATCAGGCGGGGCAGGAACGCGGCGAGTCTTGCCGGGGCGGGCTGCGGAACTGGCGGGGGACACGTAGGCGTCAGCAGACGCTTGCATAGGCTTCGGGCAGCCTGGGCGTAGCGGAAGAAAGCGTCAGCCCGGGCCGCAGGCGATTCGTCCAAACTGATCCAAGATGTTCATTCATCGGGCACCGCACGACCTATCTCGTGACGTTATGAAAACATTGTCGCCGAGGCCACATCTATTTTCGCCGAAGCGGCTGAACACAGGATTGACCTCGCGTAAGTTCGTCTTCAGCCATCCTCTAAACGACAACAGCCGCAAAACAGGGTCTCCATGTGACGTCCTGTACCGTGCGCCCTGACAGCAATACTTGAGCCGCAATGGATAGGATGCTTCACCAATCTGCGATTCTGGCGACACGAAATGGTAGGAATCGTAAAGTTGGAGTTGTGGCCACTCACGGCCTCGCCGGCGTTTGAAGGCAATGCGCCCGCGCGGGGACGAGAAAAGGCCTGCAAGCCGGCCTCAGCCGTGGCGCCGGTCTGAGCCAGGGAATGCTAGGCGCTGCGGAACGTCCGACCGGCTTTTTGAGCAGGAATTGCGTCACGAAACGGTGTGGACACGTTTGACACCTTGTGAGCCTATGGCGCCCCCGACATTTTCAGGCTCAAGGAGCCATGGCAATGGTGCGCAACCGCCCAGAACTTTTCCGTCCTTGGCGGTTTGACCCCCGGGACATGGCCGTGATGGCGGGCTGGCTCGCCGTGGCGGCGCGCCGTGGTTACGATGCCGTGCTGGGGGTGTGCGACGACGGCACGGAATGGGTCGGTGTGGCGCCCCCCGAGCTTCGGCCCGGCGACCTGTGGCAGATCATCCCCAGCCCGAGCGAAGGCGGCTTTGTCGTGCTGGACCGGCATGGGCAGCCTTGTTTCCAATCCTCGGGCATCCGGGCCGTCCTGCATTTCGTCGCGCCGTTGCCGCCGGGCACGCCTGAGCCGCGGCTGATACCGGGTGAGCGCGTCCCATCGATCATGCCCGGGGATGAGTCCGGCCAGGACTTCGGCGAGCAACTTCCTGCGCGGCGCGAGCCGACCGTGCATTGACCGGGCCTGAACGCCTGCCTGGGAACGCCTTTGCGGCCTGCAACAAAATGAGGCTCGACAAGGGCAGTCACAACGCGACAGCGGTTTCCTGTGCCCTGGCTGCCGTTGTTGCAGGGCAAAGGTCGTCAACGTCGCTCGCCGTCCTTGGATCGCCGCGTCGTGATGCTTTCCACAACGACGAAGCTGCCCATCTTGACGGCCGTTGGACAGGCGGTCCGCCCTAACCTCGCGAGAAGGTCAGCGCCGGTTCAAGCGCCTGGCGCCGGGCCATGCTGCCGTGCAGGCCACGGGCGGCACCGTTCAACTCGGGCCGCCGGACTGCAGTCTCCGGCTTGGCTTCCGCCCGGTCAGAAACCTCGCGCATCTTTTGCCGGTAGCACGCCGCCGCCTCGCCGCGGCTTCGCACGTCCCACTTGTCGAGGATGCTGTGCACATGGTTCTTGACCGTCGGCACCGCGACCCGCAACCGACGGGCGATCAGCTTGTTGGGCAAGCCGTCCGCCAGGAGCTTGACGACCTCGCGCTCCCGCAGCGTCAGCGCGTGGATGCCAGCCCGGCTTGTGCGCCCGGTCGAACGGTCGGCAAGGCGGTTGAGCAGAAGCGCGGTGAGCCGCGGCGGGCAGACGACCTCTCCCGCCCCGGCGCGCCGCACGGTGGCGACGAGATCACGGGTGGAGCTTTCCGGCCCCAGGTACCCGCAAATTCCGGTGTCGGCCCAGGAAAGGAAATCCTCGTCCTCTTCCCGCATCGCCAAGACGATCACGCCGATGTTGGGGGCGCGTTCCCGGACGGCGGCGACGACCGCCATCGCCTCGGGATGCGAAGAGTCGATGACGACCAGCCCGGGATTGGCCTCCCTGGCGACGGTTGCAGCGGTCTCTTCAGAGCACGCGCTGAACACCCGGATATCGTCGCAGCCGCGCAGGAGCATCACCACTGCTTCCCGTAGGAAATGCACATGGCTTATGAAAAGTATGACCATGTTGCCCTCTCACTGTTCGCCATGTTACGGGCGAAAGGCCCTTGTGGATGCAAATGCCTAGCAAAAGTTTATAACGAAGCATCTACAACTGTGTATTGTATTAAGTGCGACACGCACAACTGAAGTCGAAGCGCTATCAAGACAAGGTTTTTAGTACAATTTAGTATAAGGCAGTACGGCCAACACTGCGGGCGCCGGATAGGGCGCCCCCATCCAACGATGTCATGCCATTGCAGGGTCCCTAGAGTCTCGCGTTTGGACACTATGGCAGGCCTTGCTGCCCATGGCATCGGCCGAGTGTGATCAAGACGGTAATCATCGTGACTTTCCCATCATGGTGTTGCCGCTTCCCCACAATCACGGGCCTGCAACCTTTCAACATCAGGGAAAGACGGGTGCCGCGGGGAAAGACGCATGGCGAGGCCTCGTGATTGAGGTGAAAGGCTGGGCGGGCGTTAAGGCGGAAACGTGGCCGCAATGCGGGGACGGGATGGTTCAGCCGTCACGTCTGCGGCATAGTCGTCGAAGTTGGGGCCATGCTGCGCGCAAGGCTCCATGATTGCGGGCAGGACGACCGGTCCGCGGCGAAACCGGTGCAGGACTGCGGCGCCAGCAAGGAGGGTCCGGTGGACGACGCCCGTGTTCCAGCCCGGCGAGCCTCGAACGCCGAGCGCCTGATCGAGCGGACCATCTTCGGCAGCCGTTGGCTGCTCGCGCCGTTCTACTTGGGCCTGATCCTCGGCCTCGTGGCGCTGCTGGCGAAGTTCGTGCTGCGCATTGCCGATCTCCTCGGCCACGTGCTGTCCGGCGGCAGCAACGAGATCACCATCAGCATCCTGTCGCTGATCGACCTTTCGCTGATGGCCAACCTGGTGCTCATGGTCATCTTCGCCGGCTATGAGAGCTTCATCTCGCGGCTTGACGTGGGCGAAGGCGGGGTCCGGCTCGAATGGATGGGCCAGGTGGGCTTCGGCGACCTGAAGTTGAAGCTGCTGGCGTCCATCGTCGCCATCTCGGCGGTCCACTTGCTCGAAGGCTTCCTGGACGCGGAGCATCAGAGCGACCGCGCCCTGGCCTGGCTCGTGGGCATCCACATGGCGTTCGTCGCTTCCGCCGTGCTGCTCGCGCTGATGGACCGTATCTCGGGCCGAGGCCATTAGGCCCGGCTTGCGGCCTTAAGGCAGGGCGGCGCAAGACGGCGATTGAAGATGCGCCGCCCCTCATGCAAAGTTTGCGCAGGCCCTGGACGGCCAAACCCGGATCAACTGGGACAGGAGGAAGCGTTGCCGAACGTCGCGCAAGCGGAAACTGGCCCGATCATGAGGACCATCAAAGGGCCGGCCATCTTCCTGGCGCAGTTCGCCGGCGACACTGCGCCTTATGACAGCTTGCCGGGCATCGCGCGCTGGGCGGCGGGCCACGGCTACAAGGGCGTGCAGATCCCAAGCTGGGACAAGCGGCTGTTCGACCTCCCGCTGGCGGCCGAGAGCCAAGGCTACTGCGACGAGGTGCGCGGGGTCCTACAGGAGGCCGGGCTGACGCTCACGGAGCTTTCGACCCACCTGCAAGGCCAGCTCGTCGCGGTGCATCCGGCTTATGACCTCGCCTTCGACGGCTTCGCCGCCCCCGAGGTGCGGGGCAGCCCGGCAGCGCGTCAGGCCTGGGCGGTCGAGCAGATGCACCTGGCCGCGCGGGCGTCGGCCAATCTGGGCCTCCTCGCGCACGCCACCTTCTCCGGCGCGCTCGCCTGGCCGTATCTTTACCCGTGGCCGCAGCGCCCGGCCGGCCTGATCGAGGCGGCGTTCGACGAGCTGGCGAAACGCTGGACGCCCATCCTCGACGCCTTCGACGCGGCGGGCGTCGATGTCGCATTCGAGATCCACCCCGGCGAGGACCTGCACGACGGCATCACCTTCGAGACGTTCCTCGACCGGGTGCGCCACCATCCGCGCTGCAACATCCTGTACGACCCGAGCCACTTCCTGCTGCAGCAGCTCGACTACCTCGCCTTCATCGACCTCTACCACGAGCGCATCCGCATGTTCCACGCCAAGGACGCCGAGTTCCGGCCGAGCGGGCGGCAGGGCGTGTATTCCGGCTACCAGCCCTGGGCGGAGCGCGCCGGGCGGTTCCGTTCGCTCGGCGACGGCCAGGTGGATTTCGGCGCGATCTTCAGCAAGCTGTCGCAACACGGCTTCGACGGCTGGGCGGTGCTGGAATGGGAATGCTGCATCAAGGATGGTGAGCAGGGCGCCGCCGAGGGGGCTGCGTTCATCCAGCGCCACATCATTAACGTCGCCGCCCGCGCCTTCGACGACTTCGCCGCGAGCGGGGTGGACATGGCGACCAACCGCAAGCTGCTGGGGCTGGCGTAGCGTGGCCGCGCCGCCGCGCCGCATCCGCCTCGGCATGGTCGGCGGCGGGGAAGGGGCGTTCATTGGCGCCGTGCACCGCATCGCAGCCCGGCTCGACGACCGCTATGAATTCGTGGCTGGCGCGCTGTCATCCGACCCGGCGCGGGCGCGGGACAGCGCCGCCGCCCTGCACCTGGACCCGGCGAGAAGCTACGCCGACTACGCCGCGATGGCGGAGGCCGAGGCAGCGCGGCCGGACGGGATCGAGGCCGTCGCTATCGTCACCCCGAACCACCGGCACCATGGCCCGGCCCGGGCGTTCTTGGCGCACGGCACCCACGTCCTCTGTGAAAAGCCGATGACGCACCGGCTGGAGGACGCGCTGGACCTGGAAGCGGCGGTGCGGGACAGTGGCGCGCTGTTCGCCGTCGCCCATACCTACACCGGCTACCCGCTGGTGCGGCAAGCGCGCGCCATGGTGGCGGAGGGGGCGCTGGGCGAGGTCCGGGTGGTGCAGGCCGAGTACCCGCAGGACTGGCTCACGAC
>CAXTUQ010000101.1:0-13256 GCA_964247405.1 uncultured Acetobacteraceae bacterium | reverse complement strand
CGGAAACGGGCCAATCGCATGGCACTCGATTCGGTTATTCCCGGATGAACCCTAACGATGCCGGACAACCCCATCCCTACCTCTACTTGGCGTGTGCCAGGCTTGATGCGTGCGCGCCGCTACACGTAGAGGACCTCTGGGGCGTGACCTGCGACGCCCTGCCGCGCTTCACGCCCAGGATTGCGCCAGCCAAGTCACCGCCGCCGGGTATGAGCCAGGCTGATCGGCCTCCGCTTCAGTGCGGAAGGCCGGAGAGGATCGCTCTGACGAAAGGGAGAAATCCGCCCGGCCCAGAAGCGGCGTCCTTCAGGTGAACGGTCGTGGTTCCGCTGCTCTGGAAAACGGCACGCACGATGTCGAGCCGCTGTTCCAACTCGATCCCGGCGCCGATGAACACGTGGGAGACCTGATGAGCCTGCAACGCCTCCTCGACTTCGGCAAGGTTGGTGGCGGCCGAAAGGCCCGCGTCGGAAAGGCCCAACGCTGCCCTGGCGTCGTCCATGACCATCTTCGTTCTGCCGACCAGCAGAACTGTCCGGGACACCGGCGTTTCTGAGTTATGGAGGCTCACCGACCGCTCCCTCAAATCGTGACCGCGGCCGAGAGGACGAGGGCGACGAAGATGCCCGCGTTCACCTTCGGTTGCCAGTAGCTCATGGAGGCGAAGGTGATCGCGAGCCATCCCAAGCCGGCAGCGAGGGAGAGCGCCGTCACCGGGGGCTGCGCGACGAGGGCCGGCGCGCTCCGCGCCAGCCACAGGCAGAGCAGGCCATATAGAACCTGGCCGAGCGCGAACGACGAATGCAGGCCGTAGAACAGCGTCGTCTCCGGACCCGGCGCGCGCTTGCCGCGGACGCGCTGCGACACGACGTCGATGATGAAATGAACCGTGCCGCTGAATGCGAGCCAGCCATAGCTGGCATAAGTGAGGGCCGTGTGCATTGGCCTCGCCTTTCCTGAAACGCTGATCGCAACGGGGCGGGCATCCTCCGCGAAGGTGCCCCATGCCCGATGCCTGTGACCATCCATGCGGCTAGGCGGCTTGCGCCTTGCCCACCTTTGTCAGTTGCTTGAACATGAAGCCCGGCGCAACGCGGCTCATCGCCTTGAGGACGTTGCTCAAGCCGGGCCGGATTTCGAGCTTGCCGGCTTCTATGCCGCGGATCGCCTTCGCGACGAGCGCCTGCACGCTCATTGCCTTCTGGCCCTGGTACTCCTTCTCGAACTCGCCCCGGAACAGCGGCGTCTCGGTGCCGGGTGGGGCCAGCTCAACGACGCTGACGGAGGTGCCGGCGAGCTGTGCCCGCAGCGATTGCGAGAACGAGTGGATCGCCGCCTTCGTCGCGCAATAGACCGGGGAAATCGGCATCGGCACGAACGCCAGCCCCGACGACACGTTGACGATCAACCCGTCCTTGCGCGCCTTGAGGTGCGGCAGGAAGGCTTGCACCATGCGGACGGGGCCGCACAGGTTGGTCTCGATCTCGCGGGTGACGTCGAGCAGGTCACGGTCCTGGTTGAGGTTCAGGTTGCGCATGATCCCGGCGTTGTTGACCAGCACGTCGAGCGCGGGAAAGGTCGCAAGCACGGCGTCGCGGAGGGCCAGGATCGCCGTGGGGTCGCTCGCCTCGCTCTGGAAGGTGTGCAGGCCGGGCGAGGCTTGACGCACAGCGTCGAGTTTCTGCTGGTCGCGCCCCGTCACGATCACGACGTTGCCGCGTTCGAGCAGGCGCTTTGCCAGCTCCAGCCCGATCCCGCTTGTCCCGCCGGTGATCAGGATCGTCTTGCCGTTTAGCTTCATAACCATTCTCCTTGCCATGCAGTCGTCCCGTTTGGGGCCAACCGCCGGTTCCAGGGCCTACCAACCGCCTGCCCGTTCCTCTCTTTCACATTGTCGCAAACTATCGTAAAGTAGGCACTTGGAAGTTCTATACTTACCAAAAGGAGAGTGTAGGCATGAACAAGCCGCCCCAGTTCACCGAGGCCGAGATCGCCGCGGCCCAACGCTATGCGTCCACGGTGCCGCCCCCCGACCTCGACCCGCGCGTGGAGGCGCTGGTGAACGACCTGATCGGCCGGGTGGCGGACAAGTGGACCATGCTGATCCTTGAGGTCCTGACCGAGCATGGCGAGGTCCGGTTCACCCAGTTGAGCCGGCTGGTCCAGGGCATCAGCCAGAAGATGCTCACCCAGACCCTGCGGCACATGGAGCGGGATGGCCTGGTCACGCGAACCATCCATCCCGTGGTGCCGCCGAGGGTCGAGTACAGGCTGACCGCGCTCGGCCTGAGCCTCGGTGCGGCTTTCTGCGGCGTCTGGGTCTGGGCGTCGGAAAACCTCCAGGCCGTCGAGGGCGCGCGCGAGGCTTTCGACACCAAGGAGCGGTGACGCGGGAGCGTGGTCGCGCAGCCACGCGGCCAGCGTGTGCGCCGCGCGACCAGGCACCACCGGCCGTCATCGGTCGAGGGCGATCAGCACGGTGCCGTGGCTGGCATCGCCCCCTGTCCGGCAAACGGACCCTGCCGGACACGTTGCGATGGCGGTCCGCTCCCGACCCTTTGCGGATATCGCAAGCAAATCCGACTATGCGGGCCAATGAGTAAAGCCAAGCCCCTCGATGATCGTATCCGTCGCGCGTCGTGGTTGGCGGCGCGGGCGCGAGTAAACCTTGACCTTTTCGCCTTTCTCATGTGGCAGGCCAACCTCGACAAGTTTGAGGATGCGTTGGTCGAGCGGTGGAACCTTTTCGAGTTTATCCGCACGGCCAACGAACACGAATTTCTGGCGCGGATCGTGAACCTGTTTGCCCGCCGAAAGGATACGGACAACTTTCCCGAATTAGTGGACGAAGCTGAACGTATGGGCGCGATTGGTACGGTCGAGTATGCGACGATCAAGGCCCAGATTGACGCCACGGAAGGAGCCTACAATATCGCAAAAAAAATTCGCCATAAGGTCGTCAGCCACCAGGACGCGACACATACCAAGCCCGAGATATATAAGCAGGTCGGGCCTACCTTGCCAATGTTCATTAAGTTGAGCGATCAGTCACTTGAGATCGCTGACGCGCTTTGCTCCGCCCGAGGATTACAATCTCAGGACATTTTTATCGAGCCTGTTGTTCAGCTTGAGAAGATGCTCACCGAGTTACAAGTTCGCGCGAACGGCCAGTAAGTGGGAAGGTCGTGATGTCTGCTTCCCACCGAGGCTGTGTGAAAACGTGGTTCTGATTTTGGCAAAGAGAATGTTTTGCCACCCGCACCGTTACTCTCGGCAGAGCTCGGGCTGATAGCACCGAAGAACCCGACGCTCTGGACCGGTGGACCCAGGATCGAAGGAGATTGTTCTCCAGTTTTGTTACGGTCGAGCGTTTTCACACAGCCTCCACCCATTGCTGAAATAGTGCCAGCCGCCCCAACCTGCGTCATGCTCCACATCAGACCGTTCAGGCCCACCGACATTGACGCGCTCTACGCGATCTCTCTCGCAACCGGGCATGGGGGCGGCGACGCATCCCATCTCTACAAGGACGGGAGGCTCATGGGGCACATCTACGCCGCGCCCTACGCACTGCTGGAGCCAGACTTCGCGCTCGTGGCAGGCGATGACCACGGGGTCGCCGGATTCGCGCTCGGCGCGCCTGATACGGCTGCCTGGTTCCGGAAGTTGGAAGGCGAGTGGTGGCCATCCCTCCGCGCCATCTACGAAGACCCAGGCGATGTCCCCTCACCGGACTGGTCTGCCGATCAACGACGTGCCTTTATGATCCACCATCCCGTTCCACCGCCAGGGCAGATCATCGAGCAATATCCCGCTCATCTGCACCTCAACCTGGCACCCCGTATCCAGGGGCAAGGCGTCGGTCGCCGCCTTTTCTCCGAGTGGATGGCCAGGGCGGCCGGGCGTGGTGTGACGGCAACCCACATCGGCGCCAACCGCGCCAATCACCGAGCTACAAAGTTCTGGTTACGGCAAGGCTTCAAGCCGCTGCCAAATCCTGACGATGGCGCAGCCAGGACGGCGTGGATGGGCTGCCTCTGAGTTTGCTCCCCGCCCTTCTGTGACATAGCTGTGGTCAGGCACATAGGAGGGGAACCGCCAGCGCAGGAGCGATGGGTTCCGCGAATCCGGCAAACTATCAAACCAGCATCCTAGCCATTCACCCTGCCCGTCGCGCCAGTTAGGCCGGCCCAGGCGCACCCAGACGCACCGTCTGCACCTGCGCCGGCGGTGCAGCCGTCGGCAGGGTTTCGGACGAAGTGGCTGTCCCGTGTTCCAGCGGTGCCACCAACAGCCGGATCACGCCGGCCAGCTTCTCCGGCGCGATCGGCGGCAGCCGCATGGCGAACGGCTCGCGCAGCACCCGGTCCCGCTCGGCCAGCAGCTGCCGGACGGCGAGCTTGGCCCGAGGGACGTTCTGGCCGCCGGCGCGCTCGACGAGCACCAAAGCGCGGGCCAGCTCCTGGTCGGCGACGGCAACCGTGCCAGGGTCGGTGAACGCGGCGAGCGGCACATCCCGCTCGCGCGCCGCTTGGCGGAGCATGTCGGCAAAGTCGTGGTCCTCGGGCGCGGGCACCACGCCAGGCTGACTGCCCGGCTCCGTTCCGGTTGCCCCCTCGGCTTCCGCCGTGCCGGGCGTCGGCCCAGCCGCACCGGCCTCCTCGCCCTCGTCCGCGTCGGCCGGTCCAGGCGCGGGCGGAGCCGGCACGCGCTCGCCGCCGCAGGACAGCACAGCCGCCAGCGCCGCCTCGACGGGCGAGAGCCGCCCGCCGTGGCTTGCCTTCCCGCCGAACGCCTGCCGCAGCTCGGCCAGCATCCCGTCCAGCACGGGCGAGGGGTCCGCCCCAGGCTGGGCCGTCGCCTTGCCCTCGACCACGGCCCGGCGCACGCCGACGGTGCGGGCGAACTGCCGGCGCAGGTCGTCGGCAATCGGCCGGTCCAGCATGGATGGCTTGTTGCGCCGGATCACGCCGGCCAGCTTCACCGGAGCGTAGAACACCTTCGTGTAGACGCGGCTGTTCTGGAACAAAACGATGGCCTGGCCCGGCCGCAGCGCCCGCACGTCCAGCCAGTTGACCCGGCTCACCTGGCGCACCTCGGCGTGATCGGACGCCACGTGCGCGTCGGACAGGTCGGAGGCGCTGTTGTAGGACGTGCTCTGCGTGACGTGCGCCTCGCCCGCCGTCTTCTCGACGTAGGTGCGGGTCTGGTTGCCGTCCTGCAGCCGCATGATGATCTGTAGGTTCGCGTTGCCCAGAAGCGACCACATCTTCTCGCCGATGCGGGCCAGCAGGCCGGCCGCTTCCTGGAAGCCGAGCAGGAAGTGCAGGCCAAGCCCGCGGCCTTGGGCCAGCATGCCGTCCATGCCGGCGGTGACGTAGTAGGCCAGCTCGTCGAACACGACCTTGAACGGCGCGAACGCCTCGCTTGGCCGGTTGCCGACGATCTCCTCGTAGTCGCCTTCCAGCTTGGAGCCGAGCGTCAGCGCCATCATGCTGCGCAGCATGGCGACCACGATCTTGCCCAGGCCCGCGTTGGTCTTGTCCGAGTTCTCAAGGCTCGGCAGGATCACCACCAGGATGCGGCGCTGCAACACCACGTCCAGCATGTCCACGTCGCCGGTGCGCACCTTGAAGATGTGGCCCAGGCTGACGAGCCACTGGCTGAACACCTCCGTGAACTGCATGGTGATGTAGGAGTGCTGCTCGGACGGCTGCTGGCTGCGCTGGTCCTTGAGCGACACGTCCAGGTCGAAGCCGCCGGTCTGGCCGAGGTAGGAACGCAGCGTCTGCACCAGGGCGGCCGGCATGTCGGGAAAGTCCAACAGCTCCGAGGTGCCGGTCGCGCTGTCGGTGAACTTGATCTGCTTCTTGGTGGCGAGCAGCACCACGTTGCTCAGCTCGGTGGCGTCGCGGATCTTCTCCAGGTCGAGCTGGATGCCCTTCTCGTCGCGCATCCAGGTCAGCACGGGGGCGATGGCGCCGAGGAAGCCCACGGCACGGCCGAAGAACACGCCGCCGTTGCCCTGCTGCCCCGGCTCGGTCAGCTGGCCGACCAGGATCTCGCGGATCATGTCCGCGCTCGCCGGGCCGAACGGGTTGCAGGTCATGCTGTCCCGGCCGTCCAGCGTCAGGAAGTTCCACACGAACACGTCGTCCTCGCGCCCGTAGCGGCGGGCGAGGGCGAACACCTTGGCGTAGAGCTTGCGGTCGGCCTTGCCGTCCACGAACACGCAGCCGGTGCCCTGGACCAGGGCGTTGACGATGGCGAGCGCGATCAGCGCCTCGGTCTTGCCAGCCCCCGTGGTGCCGGGGATGGCGGTGTGCTGGGCCACGTCGTCCTTGCCGTGCCAGACCTGGCGGCGGGTGCCGATCTCGGCGCCGAGGTGGTCGAGGCCTTGCGCCCGGCGCGGCTTGCCCGTCTCCGGGTCGGGATCGGTCTTGTCGAGGAGGCCGCAGCCCATCGGCAGGCGCAGCGGCAGCACCACCGGCCGGGTCAACACCCATAGGGCGTAGAACACCCCGGCCGGAAACAGCAGCTCGACGGCGGCGGGCACCAGGATCACGCCGGCGGCGCAGGCGCCGAGCAGCGCGCCGGCCGCCGTTCCGTTCCGCAGCGCCTGCGACAGGCGCTGGAACCACGGCCGGGTGTCCCGGTGCAGGTCGCGGGCCGACTTCTCGTGCTGGGTCTGCGGCCCGAACGTCTCATGTGCGGCGGCCATGCCGGCCGCCCTACGGCTGCAAGCCGAAGTTCGGGGCAGGGGCCGGTGGCCTTGATAAGGGCTGCACTCTCGCCGGGGCTGCCGGAGCAGGTGGGGAAGCCGGCTGCCGCTGGATCACCGAGCGGGCATCCGGGATGCAGTCGTCGCCACTGCAAGAACTCGGACGTGGCACAGCGTCCGCAAGGGCAACGGCGTGGACGGCGCCGCTGTCCGTCGTGCGCCAGCCGGTGGCGAAGTGAGTGCCGACGGCGCCGAGCGCCAGGCCGGCGACCGCGCCCTTCCAGCCCCACCCTTTCCGCTTGGCTGCGCCAAGGGAGGATGGAGGTGGCAAGGAGGCGTGCGTCGCTTGTGTCGGCAGCGAGGAGGGCAGGGCTGGCGGCGGCGGGCAGTGCCGGTCGCCGAGCATCGTGGTCAGATCGGCGAAATCGGCTTCCGCCTCGGACGGGTCGCCGTAGCGTGCGGCGCAATCGCCGTAGCGCCCCGCCATGCGCAGGACGAAAACCTCGGAGCGGCACTGGTCCTGTTCAAGCGTGAAGCCCTGTCCGCGTTCCAGGTCGAAGAAGACGGTGCTGCGCCCGTTCGGGTAGCGCGAGGTCACGCGGACGGTCTTGTCGGGCATGGGGTGGATCACGGGCAGGGTCCTCTAGGTTGCAGCCGGACGAACCCTGCCGCAGGCGGACGCGAGTGCGATGCGGAGACCAGGCATGGCCGTTCGCCCAAGGACCAACCGCCTGAGCCTTGGTTGCGAAGCGTCGGGCTAGGTGTAGCGGCTTGCACTTATCTGCGGCTGGGCGCGACCTTATCGGCCTGAGCCGGCTCACGCTTGGTGGGATTATCGGCTGCGTTTGGCTCACGTTCGGTGACTTTGGGCGCACGATCGGTGGGACGGGCTTGCTTTTATCGGCCCTGGCGCACGCTCGCTGGGACTGAGGCGGGCGGCGGTTGGCTGGGCAGGAAAACGGAGGGTTTGCGGAGGCGCACGGGCTTGATCGAGATGCGTGCCTTGGCTTCCTCGGCCAGCGGGTGGAGGAGCGCCGCGACGTTGCCGCCCTGCTCGATGCAGGAGATCACCTCGGGGATGATTTTCCATCTGTGGTCCGATGTTGGGCTTGTCCTGTCCGGGTAACGCACCATCGCTCGCTGCAACAGCGGAAGGGCGCCGATCCCGTCGCCTTCCATGGCCCGCATGATTGCACGCTCGACCCAAGGGTGCGGCGTGTTGTTCTCCTCGCCCGTGTAGAGACGTGAGTCGTAGAGAAACGGCTCTCCCGGGTCGGCCATGATGCAGCGCCGAACCCAGTCGTCGGTCTCCAGTTCGTGACGCAGACCGCCCACGATCCGGTCCAGTCCGCCACGAAGCCAGTCCCGCAACTCGACTGCGTGGTTGAGATGGACTGTATTCTCGATCATGCACCACAGGGTTTGCATCGCCCTTAACCGGTAGACGCCGGGCGAGGATGTGCGGTCTACATGGATGCCGCGTAGGTAGGGGCCGTCGGTCGAGCGACAGACGACGCGATGGTCCACGACAAACCGCCAGTCCATCTCGGGCATCTTGGTGATGGCCCGAACGACTTTCTCCACGGTGAGCGCTTGGCTGTTCTGCTCCAGCGCCTCTGCCGTCATCTTTACGGCCATGGCGCGGAGACGCGATGGGTCGATCGGCGTGGGCTCTTCGGAACGATCATGAATGGCCGCGCCGCACGCTTCGGCCAAGGCCGCTGCGGCGGCGAGCGCGCAGGCGCACTCCAGCATGTCGCCGTCCCACCGGAATGCGATGACCCGGTGCGGGCCGTCGAGCAACGGGTGGCTGGGCAGCGCATCCAAGGTGTCGTTCAGGATTTCGACCCCGCTCACGACCTTGCCAGCTCGCATCGGGCAGAACCCCTTTGCCGCCGCGGGATCGCAGGAAACCTCGAACCGCCACGGCAGGCCGAGCCTGACGAGCGCCATCTGCCATTGCCTTTGGTCAGGCGGATCGGAGCCAGGTAGGACGGCAATGAGCTCCATGGACATACGGTCAGTCCACAGCTGCTTGGCGCGCATTGAAGTCTGAGCTGTGCCGGCCCGCTATCGCTCGCCCCGACCTGTCGCGTATCCAGGCCATCAAACGCTTCACACCGGGAGCCCGGCAACCAGTATCTGCTCGGTCAGTTCGCGGGTTCGGGCGGGGTCGAGCTGGCCTTGCAGGAACAGCCGCACGTCGGCCGGCTTGACGCGAAATTCATCGGCGATGCTGCGCACGTCGTAGCCGTGCCGGGTCAGCCGAGGTTCCAGGTCGTCGAGCTGGCGCGACAGCACCGCGTCTACCACGGCCAAGGTGACCACTCGCTCACCGATGCGGTGCGTCTCCTCGAACGCCATTTCTAGATACCGCTCCACCTGCAAGGGCGTGCGCAGGCGCGCGGCGAGCAGGTCCACCGCGTCGGGCTCGATGATGCTGGCCGGGTCCGTTCCCTCGCTCAGGCAACGCCCGAGCAGCCAGGCGATGTAGCCGGCCTGGTGGCCGAACATGCCCTCGAACGGGAACACGGCGAAGCGGAACCCGACCTCCTCCATGTTCGGCCGCATCAGCGCGTTGCGCAGCCTCGGGTGCCCGGCCAGCACGATGGACAGTACGCCGTCGCCGTCCGCCACCACCTCGCGCAAGCGCTTCAGCCCGGAGAGCGTCTTGTGATGGAGGTCATGGGCCTCGTCCACGAACAGCACCACGGGTCGCTTGCTCTTGCGCACCAGATCGCGCAGCGCCCGCTCGCGGTGCTCGCTCTGGGCAGGGATGCGCGGGTCCTTCTCCGGCGACAGGTCATAGAACAGCGCCGTGATGAGCGTGGTCAGGCTGGCGCGGTCCTTGTCCACGGCCAGCGATTTGGACACCGTGACGCGCTTCTCGGCCACGAGATCGGCCTGCAACTGGCGCAACAGCAGCGTCTTGCCCGAGCCGACCAGGCCGGTGAAGGCGATCAGCTTGCCGGCGTGGATGGCGGACCGGAGGTCGCGGAGGAACTGCCGGTGGTAGGGCGTCTCATAGAAGCCGGCCGCCTGCGGGTCGCGGGTGAAGCCGAAGTGTTCCTGGACCTCGGCTAGCATCGGGCCTCCTTGCCGGGCCGGAGCCGGGCCATGACACGGTTCAGCACGGCGCGGCGTTCCAGGGTTTCGGCCAGCACGGAGTCGATGAAGGCGTGCTCGTCCTCGGTCAGCCGGGCGAGCGGCATCCCGAGCGCCGCCGAGATCGCGAGCTTGGCGGTGACGCGGTTCGTATAGGCGAACTCGCGGTAGGGGTCAGGGTCGGCGAAGGCTTTTCGTGGCACCGCGGCGGCGGCACCGGCACTGCTTGCGGCGGGGGCCAGCGCCGGGTGCCCCTCCAGCACCGCGCGCGGCACCTGCAGCGCCCCGGCCAGGATCGCCACGCGGTCGGCGCGCTTTTCCCGCTTGCCCTTCTTGTGCTGGCGGTAGTGGTGTAGCGGCACCGGGCCGCCGACGGGATGGTAGGGGCCAAAGCGCGCGTCGCCGTGCTCGACGTAGAGATCCTGGTCGAACAGTCCCCACCACAGCAGCACCGTCTCGCCGGCGAGGTCGGCGTCCACCTCATACAGCGTGCCCGCCACGCTGACCCGGGCGTCGCCGCCGACCTGCCGGCGCTCCGGCTCGCGCGCGAAGGCGCAGAAGCGCTCCCAGGCGCACATCTCGCGCACGCCCTCCACCGGCAGGTTGGCGAGCCAGTCCTCCAGGCGCGAGTGCGGCTCGGACCGGTGACGCTGGCCGTTGTACTGGGCCAGGTAGCGGCGGAACCAGCGGTTGGCCTCGGCCTCGTCGCCCGGCTTGTGGAAATGGTAGAGCGTCTCGTGCGCCTCCTTGACCGTGCGGAACGGGCGCTCGACCTTGCCCTTGCTGCGCGCCGTGGTGCGGCGTCCGTCCGATCCCGCCGGCAGGTGGTTCAGCACGGCGATGTTGAGATGCTCCATCACGCGCCGGAACACGCCGCTGCGGGAGATCGGGCCGTTGTCGCAGTGGATGGCGGCCGGGATGCCCTGGAACGGCGAGCCGTCCTCCTCGGGCTTGGCCGCCATGGCGTTGAACAAGAAGCGTAGCCCGGCCTCGACGTCCTCGCCATAGACGCAGCGGTATTCCTGATAGGCGACGCCTGAGCGGTCGTCCACGACGCTGTAGATCATCAGCGTCGGCGCACCCCGGCCGGGTTCGACCCAGGGCGGCACCTGCTCGAGATGCTTCAGGTCGGACGGGCTCAGGTCGAAGTGCCACAGCGCGTTGCTGTGCTCGGCCTGGAAGCGCACTGCGGCCGGCGCCCGCGTCATGCGGTCGTGGTCGTAGCCCCACTGGCGCAGGTAGCGGTTCGCGGTCGCCTTGCTGAGCCGTCCCGGCGGCAGGCGGACCGGGCCGTCCGGCGTCTCGACCCCGTGCTCCTCCAGGATGCGGATCGCGCCCGCGGTGGACAGGTGGCGGCCCTTGCCGTTCAGGGTGCGCAGCTTCATGGCCGCGATCGTCTCGCACCAGCGTTCCAGGTCGGCGGCGGCGGCGACCTTGGGCTGGCCACGGTCGGCGCGGTGCAGCGGCTTGGGCCGTGGGTGCTGGCGCAGGCCCCGGTAGAGGGTGGAGCGCGACAGGCCGTAGAGCGCGGCGGCATTGGCGACCAGGTGCTTGCGGTCGGGGTGGCGCGTCGGCAGCGTCGCCAGCCGGTGGCGCAGGCTGGCCAGCGCCTCGTGCGGGATGCGCGAGGTGAGAGCCTGCTCAGGCAACGGCCTCGTCCACGTAGCTGTAGAGCGTGGGTTTGGAGATGCCCATCAAGCGGCAGATCTCGGCGATGCTGTGCTGCTTGCCCTGATACAGCGCCACCGCGTGCCGGCGCTTCTCGGGCGGCAGCAGCTTGGGCCGACCGCCCTTGCGCCCTCGGGCACGCGCGGCAGCCAGGCCCGCCTGGGTGCGCTCGCGGGTCAGGGCGCGCTCGAATTCCGATAGCGCCGCGAACAGGTGGAAGGCGAACTTGCCGTTGATGGTGGCGGTGTCGATCCCCTCGGTCAGGCTGCGCAGCTCGACGCCGCGGTCCTGCAACTGCCGGGTCAGCGCGATCAGGTCCGTCATGGAGCGGCCCAGCCGGTCGAGGCGCCAGACGACAAGCTGGTCGCCGGCACGCGCGACTTCGAGTGCGAGCGCCAGGCCAGGCCGCATCGCCCGTGCTCCGCTCATCCTGTCCTCGTAGATGCGGCCACAGCCGGCGCGCTCAAGCGCGTCGCGTTGCAGGTCGAGGTTCTGGTCCTCGGTGCTCACGCGCGCGTAGCCAATCACCTCGGCCGTCATCGCGGCAGGAAACCCGTGCAAGGGATCGGTTCGGACACGTTGAAACCCTACACAGGTTTCCTGCCTAGCAGGAAGGGTATTCGGCCCTGTTTCGCCGAGGCTGCTCGACTGGAAAGGAACCCTCCGTTTCCTTGCCCAGCCAACCCCATCCCGCCTCAATCCCAGCGAGCGTGCGCCAGGGCCGATAAAAGCAAGCCCGTCCCACCGATCGTGCGCCCAGAATCACCAAGCGTGAGCCAGGCGCATCCGATAATCCCACCAAGCGTGAGCCGGCTCAGGCCGATAAGGTCGCGCCCGGCCGCGGATGAGTGCAAGCCGCTACAGCTAGGCACGGCCGCCAATGCGCCTCGCGCCCGGCCCGCGCCCCACCAGATGAGGATGCAGGTGCAATGGAGGCCGTGAAGCCGTGCAGGATTTCGACATCGTCGTCGCGGGCGCAGGGCCGGTGGGCCTGGCCTTCGCGGCCTCGCTCGCCGGCGCCGGGCTGCGCATCGCCCTTGTGGACCCCCAGCCCGAGGCGGCGCTTGCCGACCCGGAAGACGACGGACGAGAGATCGCGCTGACGGACCGCTCGGTCGCCATCCTGCGCGCGCTCGGCGCCTGGGCGCGGGTGCCGGAGGCCGCCCTGGCGCCGCTCCGGCGCATGCAGGTGCTGAACGGGCCGTCCCGCTACGCCATGCAGTTCGGCGCCGTTTCAGCAAGCGACGGGCCGGTCGGCCGGTTCGCGCCCAACCATTGGCTGCGGCGCGCGCTGCACGGGGTCGTGCAGGAGCAAATCGGCGCCGTGGTGATGCCCGAACGCTCGGTGGCAGTCGTGCGGGCCAGGGGCGATGCGGCCCTGGCCACGTTGTCGGACGGGCAAACGCTTCGCGCGCGGCTGGTGGTGGCGGCCGACACGCGGCGTTCCCGCCTACGGCAGCAGCAGGGCATCCCCGCCAGCGTGCACGATTACGGGCAGCGCATGATGGTCTGCCCGGTGGCGCACCCGCTGCCCCACGGCGAGACCGCGACCGCGTGGTTCGAGTATGGCCGCACCCTGGTCACGCTGCCGCTGAGCGGCGGCCGGTCCTCCGCGGTCATGACGGTGGGCGAGGCCGACGCAGCCGCGCTGCTGCGGCTGGACGACGCGGCCTTCGGCGAGGAGCTGACCCGGCGCTACCGCGGCCGGCTGGGACCGATGCGGCCGGTGGGCGCGCGGCACGCGGTGCCGGTGGTCACGGCC
>CAXTUQ010000100.1:0-13311 GCA_964247405.1 uncultured Acetobacteraceae bacterium | reverse complement strand
GCGTGCGCCAGGTGCCGCGGGCCGCACAGCCCTCCGTGACGGACGCCGCCGCCCAGTCGCCGGCGACCGTCAAGTCCGCGGCCCGGGTCATCTCCATCCTTGAGCAGTTCGACGAAGTCCGCCGCCCGATGCGGGTCGGGGAGGTCGCGGCCCGCCTGAGCTACCCGCAATCCTCCACCAGCTACCTGCTTCGCAACCTGGTGGAGATCGGCTACCTCGACTGCGATCCGGTCGCCCGCACCTTCATGCCGACGCCGCGGGTCGCGCTGCTCGGCTCCTGGATCTCCGTCCACAGCGTCACGGACGGGCCGCTCATCCGCTTGGCGCAGGCTGTCTGCGCCGCCACCAGGCGCACGGTGACGCTGGCTGTGCGCAACGGCATCTATGCCCGGTATATCCACGTCCGGGAGGGCGCGGGCGACCCGCCGCTGCATGTCCCCATCGGCACGTGCCGGCTGCTCGTCTGGTCCGCCTCGGGCTTCGCGCTGCTGACGGAGGAGACGGAAACCCACATCTGGTCCCTGGTGCAGCGCACGAACGGGGAGGCCCGGCCCCCGGACGCGCCGCTGAGCGCCCCGGCGGTGCTCGCGCATGTGCGCCGCTGCCGCGAGCAGGGCCACTTCTTCTCCGACGAGATGGTCACTCCCGGCGCCGGCCACATCGCCATGCGCCTGCCGCCGCGCCTGACAGACGGGCGGGCCATCGTGGTTGGCGTCGCCGGGTGCAGCCCGGCCCTGCGGCGCGACGAGGCCGCGGTTGTCGCCATCATGCGCAAGGCGATCGACGCCTTGGACGAGGACGGGGCCAAGGAGAAACCATGACCGATCCCGTGATCTACCGCCAGGACGGCGGCGTCGTGACCTTGACGCTCAACGAGCCGGAAACCCGCAACGCCATCTCGCCGGCCATCGTGGAGGCTTTGGTCGCCGCCTGCGCGCGCATCAACGGGGACATGGGCGTGGGATGCGTGGTGCTGACCGGCGCGGGCAAGAGCTTCTCCTCCGGCGGCAACGTCAAGGAGATGCGTGACAAGGCCGGGCTGTTCGGCGGGACGCCGGCAGAGATCCGCCGGGCCTACCTGCATGGTATCCAGCGCGTGCCGCTGGCGCTGTACGACCTTGAAACCCCGGTCATCGCCGCGGTCAACGGGCACGCGGTCGGCGCCGGCTGCGACCTGACCCTGATGTGCGACATCCGCATCGCGGCCGAGGACGCGCAGTTCGCCGAAAGCTTCATGCGCGTGGGCTTGGTGTCCGGGGACGGCGTTGTTCGAGAAGCGTCCGGCACGGTTCACCGGCAACTGACTCGCCCAAGGCGGGTCCGTCGTCGCCCATCTCGACGACCGCCTGCCCGCCCCCGTGCCGGACGCGCGCCCGCGAGCGGCCCCGCTTGCGGAAAAGGGCTTGGGGGCCACGCGTTGACAAAGAGCCAGCCAGCAGGACGTTCACGTATGTGAACAAAGGCTGCCTGCATGTCCGATGCCGCGCAAACCCTGGCGCACCGACGGCTTCTACGACGTGCAGGGTCCGGCTGGGCTGGAAGGGCTTGCTGCCCGGCGTCGCACCTGCGGACCAAAGCGGTGCACCGACGCGCGAGGGAAGCAACCTGGGCGGCTCCCTTGTCCTGCTCGACCCGCCTGACGGCTGCGGCGCCCAAGGGCGCCAACGCCGCGGCCGGACGCAGCAGCCACGCAAGCTGCTTGGACGAGGGCAGTGCCGGGCCAGGGCCGGATGCGGTGCCGGGGGCTGCGCTGGCCGTTGCCTTTTGCAGCCATTCCCGAGGCGTCCTGCGAGCCGGCCCTTTCAGGTGATCGGCGGCGGGCTGCGCTCACGCGCGGACCAGCATCGGCCGACCGAGGTGAACGTCGCTGTCCCGTCAGGTTGGCGACCAGGCAAATTTACAAAAGTTTAGGAGTTGCCGGCCATAATCAACCGAAGATCCTTAGCAAGGAACACGTCTCGTGGCCGCTCTCAGCCGACGCCGCCTAACCCTTTGTTCCGCTGCCCTGGCTTTGGGAGGGCCTTCATTGGCGGCGAGGCCCGTGCAGGCCCGAGCGTTCCGCCGCGTCACGCGGCTCGGGGTCGTGACCCCGATGGCATCGGCGTTGGGACAGGCTTGCCGCGCCTTCGCCGACGCCGTGCCAACCATGCCGGCGCTCGACGATGTCCTGCAGGTCGAGGTGCATCCGAACGGCGAGGTCGGCAGCGAGGTCGAAATGGTCAAGGCTTGCGCATCCGGCGCTCTCGACCTGGTATTCGCAACCTCGAACGTCGTGGCCGCTCAGGTGCCGGAACTGGGGCTGCTCGACGCACCGTTCCTGTTCCGCGACATCGCCCACGCGCACGCGACGCTGGATGGCCCGATCGGCCAGGAGTTCGCGGGCTTGCTTCGAGACAAGGGCCTGCGTTTGCTGGCCTGGGGGGAAAACGGCGTGCGGCATGTCACGGCAGGCAAGCCGGTTCGGACGCCGTCCGACCTGCACGGCGTCCGCATCCGGGTGCCGCAATCCGAGGTGATGCTGGAGGGCTTCCGTGCCCTCGGCGCCGTGCCGGAGACGCTGCCGTTTCCGCAGCTGTTCGAAGCGTTGCGCGTGGGCCGCTTCGAGGCGCAGGAGAACCCGGTCGCAACGATCGTGGCCACTCACCTTGAGCGGGTGCAGCAGTGCCTCAGCATGACGGGGCACGCCTACAGCGCCGCGTTCTTCATCGCTTCGCCGGACTTGCTTGAGGATCTCGATGGCGCGCAGCAAGCGGCCTTGTCGGCTTGCGCACGCATCGGCGCGCAGGCGTCGCGTGACGCGGCCCTGCGCGGCGAGCAGGAGGGGATCGAGCAACTGCGTGCGGCCGGCATGACCATCATCGAGGACGTGGACCGTGCCGCCTTCGCCCTCGCCGGCGCGCCAGCGCTGGACGCGGCGGCGCAGCGGCTGGGCGCGGATCGGGCAAGGCGCATCAAAGCCGTGCAGGCGTGAACGGAACGGCAGGCAAAGGCCACGGCACGCCCATGCGTCACATGCATCCGCTTCGTTCCCTAAGAGCACGCATCCTCGCAGGGATCGGCCTCGTGCTTGCTCCCCTGGTCATCGTGTCGGTGACCGTCTGGCAAGCGACCAGCGAGCTGGAACGCGCCCTCAAGGCCGACGCGGCAAGCGAACGCTCGGCGCAGCAGGGCGGGGCCGCCCGAACGTCCCTGGTGGAGCTGCGCCTGAGCGTCGCCGACTACCTTCATGCCGGCGGCATCGCGGACCAGGAGGCGCTTGACCGCGCGATGAGCCGGCTGGAGCGTGCGGCCCGCGCGGCGGACGAAGGCCGCGCGGCCAAGGTGGCGCAGGATAGGGTCAGCCTGGTTGCGCAGATCCGCGCCGAGCTGACCTCCGTCGCGGAGGCGATCGAGCTGCGCAGGGCGGGGGCGGGCCTCCTCGACAACGCCGCGGCCGTTCTCGGCGCCGGCGCTACGACGCTTGCGGAGGCTGCGTCCCGAACCGGCGACCGCAGCCATTCTGAACCGGCCGCGGCGATGCTCTCGGCGGCGTCGCGCGCGGTCGCGGCAGCGGCACGTTTCAGCGGAATGGACGACGGCGCCGCCGCCAGCGCCGCCGTGTCCGAGGCCGCAAGGGCGAGAGCCTTGCTCGATGACATCCTCAACCCCGCCGAAACCCCGCAGCGGCTCCGGCGCCTTTCCCATGTGACGGCCGAAGCGCTCGATGCGTTCACCGCGGCCATCAGCCAGTTGGACGACGCCCGGCAGAAGCGCAGCGAGCGGCTTGCCGGCCTTTCCACCCTTTCCGGCCGCCTCGCGGCCGTGAACGGGAAGGCAGCCTTGGACATCGCCGACGAACGCCAGCAGCGCCGGGCGGAAACGGCGCACGCCCAGGCGAGGCTGCGCGCAACGGTGATCTGGGCCACGGCCGCTGCCTGCCTGGTCGGGCTGTCGGTTGCGATCGGGGTCATTCTCACCATCACGCGCTCGACCCGGCGCTTGGCCGCGGCCATGGAGAGCATCGGCACGGGCACGCTGGACCTCGTCCTTCCCAGCGGGGATGACAGCGAGCTGGGCCAACTGTTCGCCGCGGCCGAGTTGATGCGAGGCCGCGTGCAGGCGATCGTGGAGTTGGAGGTCGAGGAGCGCAGGTCAGCGCAGACCCGGCTCGTCAATGCGCTTGAGGGTTCCGATGAGGGCATCGTGCTGGTCGACAGCGCCGGGCAACTCGTCGTCGTCAACTCGCAGATGACGCGCTTCCATCCGGCCACGGCCCACCTGCTCCAGCCCGGCATGCCTTTCCTGGCGTTCGCGGCGGCGACGGGTGGCGAGGCCATGCTGATCTCATCCCGTGAGGACGCGCGTGATGCCGGCCCCGCGCCTATGCCCATCAGCCCAAGGGTCTGCCGCTACGAGCTTCCGCTGGAGGATGGGCGATGGGTGGGCGTCAGCCGCAGCGCGACGCAGGACGGCGGCTTCGTTGCGATCACCAGCGACATTACCGCGCTCAAGCAGCGGGAAGCCGAACTGCGCCAAACCAACGAACGGTTCGACGCCGCCTTGACCAGCATGTCGCAAGGCCTTTGCCTTTATGACGGCACAGGGCGGCTGCTCGTGGTCAACCAGCGCTTCCACGAGATCTACGGCCTGCCCGCGGACCGCGTGGCCGTCGGGTGCCGTTTCCGGGATGTGCTGGAGGCCATGCACGGCGCCGGGCACCTGCCTTCCGGCACGTGCGTGGACACGCTGTCGGCAGCGTGGTCCGCCCGCGTCGCCCAGCGCCTGGGCGGGTCGATGCTGCAGGCGATCAACGGCGGTCGCACCGTGGCGATCTCCTATGAGCCTACGGCCGAGGGTGGCTGGGTTGCCACTTATGACGATGTCACGGAGCGCCAGCGCGTCGAGAAGCAGGCCCTTTTCCTGGCGCGTCATGACGCGCTGACCCGGCTGGCCAACCGGGTGCTGTTCCACGAGCGGGTCGAGCAGGCCATGGCGCAGGTGGGCCGGGGCGCACAGGCCGCAGTGCTATGCCTTGACCTCGACCGCTTCAAGGCAGTCAACGACACCCTGGGCCACCCGGTCGGAGATCTCCTGCTGCAAGCAGTCGCGGACCGCATGCAGGCCTGCGTGCGCGAGGTCGACACGGTCGCCCGCCTCGGCGGCGATGAGTTCGCAGTCGTGCAGGTCGGGCTGGATGACCCCGATGGCGCCGGGCTGTTGGCCCGCCGCCTCGTCGATGTGATCAGCCAGCCCTACGACCTCGACGGCCATCACGTGGTGATCGGGACCAGCGTGGGCGTGGCGCTTGCGCCGCACGACGGCACTCGTCCGGACACGCTGCTCAAGAATGCCGACATGGCGCTGTATCGCGCCAAGCTGGAGGGCCGCGGAACATACCGCTTCTTCGAGCGCGACATGGACGTGAAGCTGCAGGCCCGCCGGGCGCTCGAACTCGATCTGCGTGCAGCATTGGTCGATGGCGAATTCGAGCTGTTCTACCAGCCCTTGCTGGACCTGGCATCCAATGCGATCTGCGGCTTCGAGGCGCTGATTCGCTGGCGCCACCCGACCCGCGGCCTGGTCGGCCCCGCCGAGTTCATCCCGGTTGCCGAGGAGCTCGGCCTGATCGTGCCCATGGGAGAATGGGTGCTGCGGCAGGCCTGCACGGAGGCGGCGGCCTGGCCCGCGGGCATCAAGGTCGCCGTCAACCTGTCGCCCATCCAGTTCAAGAGCGGTCAACTCGTCCCGACCGTCATTGACGCCCTGCACCGATCCGGACTGCCAGCCTTCCGGCTGGAGCTGGAGATCACGGAGTCGGTGCTGCTGCAGGACAACAAGGCGACGCTGGCGACGTTGCACGGTCTGCGCGGCCTCGGCGTGCGCATCGCGATGGACGACTTCGGCACCGGCTACTCGTCCCTCAGCTATCTCCGAAGCTTTCCATTTGACAAGATCAAGATCGATCAATCGTTCGTCCGCGACCTGGGTGCGAAGCCGGACTCCATCGCCATCGTACGTGCGGTGGCGGGCCTGGGCGCCAGCCTTGGCATGATGACCACGGCCGAGGGCGTTGAAACGCATGCGCAGCTCGTGCAGCTGCGAAGCGAAAGCTGCACGGAGGTTCAAGGATATCTTCTCAGCCGGCCCTGTCCGGCCAGCGAGGTCACGGGCCTGCTGCAGCGCTCTCAAGACTTGGACTGGCTCGACCCTTGTAGCGCCCAAAGCATCGCTCAAGCGACTTGAGCCGCGCCTGCTTTGGCAACCGCAACGTCTCCTTGCCTGCGTCAAGGTGGGGACTGTCGCACGATTGGGGGTGCGATGGCGGGTTGGATATGCTCGCGCCTGTTCCCTGACCTGGGGTGGATGCGTGGCCTGGATGTTGAGGTTGGTGAAAACCGGGGCTGAGGGCGAGGGGCCATGCACGGACATCATGCAGGTCAATCGGCCCGACGGCCTGCGCGATATCGCCGATCTGGGTCCGACCCTGGCCGAAGCGAAGCGGTTGCTTGCGCGTGTTCAACAGGAGATCGTCGCCGTGCAGGCCAGGGGGCACGTCGATCGGCGGCCTGATTGCTCGCGCCATGGCCGGGTTTGCCGTGTGAAGGACTACCGGGACCATGCGGTCGCGATGCTGTTCGGCCAAGTCACGGTACGGCTTCCCCGTTTTCGCTGTGCTGCGTGCAGCGGGATCGAGGCTGGCATCGGCTGGCCATCACATTGCCGGTCGACACCTGAGGTGCCTCCCTTGTTCGGACAGGTTGGCGGCGAAGCCAAGCGGGTCCGTGGTTCTGATTATGCCGCCTTCGGTTCCGGCGCGGCCTGCCTCATCCGGCGTCCGCCCAGCCAGCGCTGAATGAGGCCCATGCGTGCTGCGGTGGCTGATCCACCGAGCCAGGCCCCCGCAGGGCGGGGCTGGCCTCGAACGCCCGGAAACCGACGCACCCGGGTTTCAGCGCCCGCCACAGCCGTTCAACGAACCCGTTGCCCATCCAGCGCCCGCGGCCGTCCATGCCGAGCTGGTGGCCGGCATCGGTCAGCGCCGGGGTGGGCGCCAGGCTGCTGGACCGGCGGCCCTGGCCGGTCTTGGCCGCGGGCGTGCCAGGCCGGGCCTGCGCTTCTTCCGGCGCGCCGGCGCAGGAGGGGGCGCCCGACGGCCGTGCCAGCCCATGGCCGCCACCCGGCATGGCCAGCCCCGCCGCATGGGAATGCCGGCGATGCCGCACCAGGGGACGGTCAATTGCGATTGAACGGCATGGAAGGACGGCGGCCCCGAGGCCGGCATCAGGCCACCAAACCAGATCCATGCATCAATGTTAAGCGAGGTTCGAACCGCTCTTGTGAGTACGCGCGTGCGGGTAATTTTCGCCGATTGGGGAAGCCGCGGTCTGCCGCGGCGGATGCTGCCGGCGCGATACGGAACCCGGGTTGACACACGGGGACGGCCGCCCGCCACGCCCCCTCATTGACCGCCCGTCGACCGAGAGGCAGGCTTCCGGCCATCGACCAGGCCCATCCAACAAGGCCCGCCACAAGGGAGACGCCAGCCCATGCCGAGTCCGAGTTCCACCGACGTCGTCAGGAGCCTCATCCCCGCCCGGATGGACCGGCTGCCCTGGGCCAGGTTCCATTGGATGGTGGTGGCCGGCCTGGGCGTGTCCTGGATCCTCGACGGCCTGGAAATCCAGCTCGTCGCCTCCGCCGGCTTCCAGAAAACGCTCGGCATGAGCACGCAAGAGGTGGCGTTCGCCGGCACGGTCTACTTGATCGGGCAAGTCGTCGGCGCCCTCACCTTCGGGCGCCTGACCGACCGTTGGGGCCGCAAGAAGCTTTTCATCATCACGCTCGGCATCTACCTCGTGGGCAGCGGGATCGCGGGGCTGGCGACCAGCATCTGGTTCCTTTACGCCTTCCGTTTCGTCGCGGGCCTGGGCATCGGCGGGGAATACACCGCCATCAACTCCGCCATCGACGAGCTGATCCCTTCCCGGTACCGCGGGCGCGTGGACATCGCCATCAACGGCACCTACTGGGCGGGCGCGGGCTTGGGCGCGTTCGCCAGCTTGTGGCTGCTCAACCCCGCCTACGTCAACGAGGACTTGGGCTGGCGCATCGGCTTCTTCATCGGGCCTGTCATGGGCCTGATCATCATCTGGCTGCGGCGGCACATCCCCGAAAGCCCGCGCTGGATGCTCACCCACGGCCACGCCGAAGCGGCCGAGCGCATCGTCGAGGACACGGAAGCCTCGGTGCGCGCGCAGGGCATCGACCTCGAGCCGGTTCTCGAAAGCAGGGCGATGCTGGTGCAGGCCAAGGAGGAAGTGTCGTTCAAGCAACTGACGCATGTATTCTTCAAGCAGTATCCGACCCGCACCGTGCTCGGCATTACGATGATGGTGACGCAGTCGTTTCTCTACAACGCGATCTTCTTCACCTACGCGCTGGTGCTGCAGAACTTCTACGGCACGACCCCCTCCTCCACCCAATACTACTTCTTCCCGTTCGCCATCGGAAACCTGCTCGGACCGCTCCTGCTGGGGCACTTGTTCGACACGCTCGGCCGGCGGAAGATGATCTTCCTGACCTATGGGCTGGCCGGTGCGGTGCTGGCCGCCTCGGCGTTCCTGTTCCAAGCCGGCGTGCTGACGGCGACCACGCAGACGCTGCTCTGGTGCGTCGCGTTCTTCTTCGCGTCGGCTGCCGCCTCGGCGGCCTATCTCACCGTGAGCGAGATCTTCCCCCTGGAGGTCCGGGGCCAGGCGATTTCCTACTTCTTCGCCGTCGCGCAGGTGGCCGGCGCCATCGCCCCGGCGATCTACGGGCTGCTGATCGGCGACGGCACGGAGCGCACGCCCTTGTTCTACGGCTACCTGGTGGGCGCGGCCATCATGGTCGCGGGCGGCGTCGTCGCCCTGGTTTACGGCGTGGATGCGGAGGGGAAGGGCCTAGAGGACGTCGCCAGCCCGCTGTCGCGGGTGGACGCCCAACCCCAACCGGGCGCTCGGCTCGCGGGGGAATGAGGGGGGCCGGATGCGAGACCGGACCCGGCCGCACGCGATCATGGCCGTCGCCGGCGCCACCTCCGAAATCGGGACTGACCCAGCAATTGCGCTGCGAGCCGCAAGCAGGGCCGTCTCGCTAGGGCCAACCCCAAGGGGACACCGATGTGGGACAACCCGAATGCCTGTCGATTTCCACAGTCGCTTTCAGCAATAGCGGTTTGTGCCGTCGAGCACGGCGGCACCGGCCGCCTTGGGTGTCCCGTCGCCGTTGACGTAGGCATTAGAGCGTGGTGGTGGTCAGGCCGGGGCGCTTGGCCACCTCGGTCGCGTTGGATTTGGGGGTCGCTCATAGCCGCCAGGGCCATGGTGAGCGTTGCCCGCTCCATCTTGCGCGGGCGCCCGCCCATGAAGCCCCGGGCGCGGGCCGCTGCCAGGCCGGCCTGGGTGCACTCGGCAATCAGCTCCCTTTCAAACTCGGCGAACATCGCGAAGAGGCCGAAGGCGAGCCGGCCGTTGGCGGTGGTGTCGATCTGCGCGCCGGCGCCGGCCAGGACCTTCAGACCCACGTCCCGCACGCGCAGGTTCCCGGCCATACCGACCAAGTGGTTGAGGTCGCGGCCGAGCCGGTCCAGCCGCCACAGCACGAGCGTGTTGCCGGACTGCAGCGCTTCGAGCAGGCAGCCAGACCTGGCCAGGCGTCGTGCCGGCCGGAGGCAAAATCCTCGTAGATGCGCTCCGGCGCGACTCCAGCGGCGAGCAAGGCATCGCGCTGCGGGGCGAGCGTCTGGCTGCTGTCGCTTTTGGAAGCCCGGATGTGGCCGATGAGCATGGGCACAGGACTACCAGAAAACAACCTCGGCGGAATGCAAGCTGGTTCTCATCAACGCAATGGCTCATCTGCCGCTTCTGCTGAGGTAAAAGGCTGGTTTGGATGGTCGCAAGGGAGCCGGCAGGTTTCCTGGTTGCTGCCGCGGCGTCTTGTTCGGATTATCGTGTTCAGCGCCGCGACGGCGATGGCGGCCTCAGCTTTCTGGGCAGGCAGGCTGCGGGCGCGCCGCTTGGGGCCGGTCAGGCGTTTGCATCGCGCCCTTGCCGTTTCGGCCTGGGTCCTCCTGCCGTCCCCGGCCGCCTTTGGCCATCGCACCGCGCAGCGATCCCCCGGAGGAACAGGCCGCGAAGCCGCTTGAAGGCGGCCGCGCTCGGCCTTGTCCGGCGAAACCGCGACGCGGTTTGCGCGCAAACCGCCTGAAAGCGCCGTTGCTCAACGCCTCGCTTACCCCGATCCAGCCTTTGCAACAGACCCTTGGCATCAGGCCGCCGCTGTCGCCCGGCGCTGATGCGGAACGGCGTAAAGGGCGGGACGCTCCCGCATCGACACGCTTTGCCGGGCGCCGATGCGCAGTGCCTCGAGCGCGGCATCGGAGACGGCCGTGGCGGCGTAGCCGTCCCAGGCGCTCGGCCCCGTGGCGGTGCCCTGCGCCGCAGCAATGAGCCACGCCTCGAACTCGATGTCGTAAGCGCGCAGGAAACGCTCTCGCCAGCCGGCCGGCACCTGCCCGCTGAACGCGCCGTCGCGCTTGACAACCACCAGGCTGCCCTCCGCGAGACCCGCTGTGCCGGTCTCGCCCACGATCTCGCCGCGGATGTCGTAGCCGTAGGCGACCGTCACCGACACCTCGACATCCACCACGGCCCCGCTGCGCATCTCAAGCAGCAGGACAAGCGGGTCCTGCAACGCCCCGGCCCGGCTGTTGCGGCGCGGCTTGAGGACCGAAACCGCGGCGACCTCGTCGTCGAGCAGCCAGCGCGCGACGTCGATGTCGTGCACCGCCGTGTCGTTGATCGCCATGTCGGCCGTGTAATGCGGGGGGACCGAAGGGTTGCGGTGGACCGAGTGGAAGAGCAGCGGCGCGCCGATCGCACCGCTGTCCACGGTGTCCTTGAGCGCGCGGTAGGCGGGATCGAAGCGGCGCATGAAGCCGACCTGCACGAGCCGCCGACCGTGGGCCGCCTCGGCGTCCAGGATGCGCAGGCACGCCTCCTGCGTGGTCGCCAGCGGCTTCTCGCAAAGGACCGGCTTGCCGGCCGCGATGCAGCCGAGCACGAACTCCTCGTGGGTCGGCCCCCAGGAGGCTACGACGACCGCACCCACGGCGTCGTCCCGGATCAGGTCTTGGCCCGTGGCAAACACCCGCGGCGCCGCGCCGCCGCGCGCCACGTCCTCAGCCACGCTTTGCGCGCGCTTTGGATCCACGTCCGTGACGGCCACGACCGCGCAGCCCGGCAGCACCGCGGCCAGCCGGCGGACGTGGTCCTGCCCGATCATACCCACTCCGATGACCCCGACGTTCACTGCCATTTGCGTCTCCCCCTACCTGGTTGCTGATGGCGCTGTTCCCGCGTCAGCGGGGCGCCGCGGCGCCCCAATGCTTGTCCACGTAGCGCTGGATCTCTTGCCGCATGAAGCGCGAGGACTCGACGGCGCGTTCCTCCCAGGCGAACACGCAGCTCGTCACGATCCCGTCGAACCCGACTTCGTGGAGGGTGCCGAAGAACACGTCCCAGTCCACCTCGCCCTGGCCGATGTCGAGGTGCTGGTGCACCCGCGCCGTCGAGCCGGGCGGATTGACGATGTAGCGCAGGCCCGAGGAGGCCTTGTGGTTGAAGGTGTCGGCGACGTGGACGTGCGCCAGCACGGGGGCGGCGTCCCGGATCATCTGCGCCATGTCAGCGCCGAAGTAGAAGGTGTGCGGGGCGCAGTACAGGAACTTCACGTTCTTGGAGTTGATCGTCCGGATCATGTCCACGGCCGGGTGCAGGGTCTCGACCCAGTCCTCGGGGTGCGGCTCGACGTGCAGGCTGATGCCTTCCCGCTCGAAGACCGGCACCAGCTCCTCCATGGAGCGCCACCACGCGGCCTCGGACATCTCGGTGGCGATGCCGCCCGCGCAGCAGCTTGAGCAGCCTCCGCGCTCGGGGTGGGGGCCGCGGCCGAACTCCGAGTTCATGGTGTCGCAGCCCATCTCGACCGCGATCTCGATGGCTTTCTTCCAGTAGCCGACGGCGGTCTTGCGCTCGTCCTCGTCCGGGCTGGCCCAGCGGTACATCGGCAGCAAGGAGGCGAGCTTGACCCCGTGGTCCCGCAAGGCCGCCTTGAACGCTTCCATCCGCTCCGGAAAGGCGCGCGGATGCACCCACCAGTCCAGGAAGTCGGCGCGCGGCGAAAGCTCGATGTACTCGTACCCAAGCTCCGCCGCCAGCCGCGGCAGCTCGGTCAGGGACAGGTGGCGGTGCATGTAAGGGTCCAAAGCGATTTTCATGGCCGTCCTCCCGAATGGTGTTCCTGCGCTACAGCCGGCGCTAACCGGACAACGGCCGCCCCGGGATGGAGCACGCGCCGAAGCGCGCGTCCCACTCGTCCTGCACCGCCTGCAGCACGCGCATCGCCGGCAGCACCGACAGGCCGGAGGCCAGCGGCGGGCGGCCATCCCGCACCGCGTCCACGAAGTCCCGCACGATCCGCGCGGCGTTGTCCCGCTCGCTCTCCATCGGCGCCGTGCCCTCGCGGGTGCGGACCGTCGCCTCCAGGGTGTCGTAAAGATAGGTGTCCCGGTCGGTGACGATCAGCTTGTCATACAGCCGGAAGCTCGCATGGTAGGAGCCGTGCACGAGCAGGGTCTGGTCGGCCTCGGTCTCCACCAGCACCACGCACTCCATCGGGATGCCTGTCTGCCCGTGCAGCGGCCCCAGGTGGCTCTGCACCCGGCGGACAGGCGCGAAATCGAACAGGAACAGGCCGAGATCGACGAAGTGGCAGAAGTGGTGCCACAGGATGTTGTCGCTCCAGCTCCGCCGGTAGCCGGTGGCGCCGATGTTGACCAGGCGCGGGATGAAGAACCGGCCGGCGATGTGACGGATGCGTTCCTCGCTGGCCTTGATCCGGGCGAGCAGGGGTTCGCGCTCCCGGCGGAAGCGCATGGGGTGGCTCAGCCCGTACACCTTGCCGCTGCGCTCGCCGGCGGCGACCACGCGCTCGGCGCCGGCGAGGCTCATGGCGATGGGGATCTCGATCAGGGTGTGCTTGCCGGCATGGAGGCAGCGGATCGCCTCGGCCTCGTGCCCCTCGCTCGGGGTGGCGAGGATCACTGCGTCCACCTCCGGGTCCGCCAGCGCCTCGTCGAGCGAGAGCGTACAGCGGCGGTAGCCGTGCGCCTCGGCGAAGGCCTCGGCGAAGCGGTCGGCCAGCGCCTTCACCATGATGGAGGCGTAATCGTCGTTGGCGCGGGCGAAGCGCGCCGCGATCTCTTCCTCTTCGGCGCCCGCCGTCACCACG
>CAXTUQ010000099.1:0-13312 GCA_964247405.1 uncultured Acetobacteraceae bacterium | reverse complement strand
GTGCGGGTGGCGATGTCAACGCCCTTGGTCGGCTCGTCGAGGATCAGCACCTTCGGCGCGAGCAGGAGCCAGCGGGCGATGATGATCTTCTGCTGCATGCCGCCGGAGAAGTGCAGCATGTTGGCGTCGAGCAGCCGGTGCGCCGGCAGGCCGAGCCGGCCCAGCAGGGCGGCGATCTCGGCGTCGCGGGCCGCGTAGCCGAGGGTGAGGCCGCGATGCGCCGACAGGTGGCCCAGCAGGAGGTTCTCCCGGACGGTGAAGTCGGGAACGATGCTCTGCGTGCGCCGGTCTTCCGGCACCAGGCCCAGCCCGGCGCGGATGGCGTCGGCCGGGCGCTTCGGGTCGAACGGCCGGCCCGAGAGCGCCAGGGTGCCGCCGGTGCGCATGCGGATGCCGAAGATCGCCTCGACCGTCTCCGACCGCCCGGCGCCGACCAGACCCCCCAGGCCGAGGATCTCGCCCGCCCGCAGCGTGAACGACACGTCCCGCACGGCCGGCGGGGCGCGCAGGTGCGAGACCTCCAGCACAACCGGGCGGTCCGCGGCCCGGCCTGCCGCCGGGGCGCGCCGCGTGGGTGCGGCCACGTCCTGGCCCGCCATGTGGCGGATGATGTCGGACTGGCTGAGCGAAAGCGTGTCGAGCGAGGCGGCGACCGTCCGTCCCTCGCGCATCACGGTGACCCGGTCGGTGATGGCGAACACCTCCTCAAGCCGGTGCGAAACGAACACCAGGGCGCGGCCTTCGCTACGCAGCGTCGCCATGATGTCGAACAAGCGCTCGACCTCGCCCGGGCTGAGCGAGGCGGTGGGCTCGTCGAAGATCAGCAGCTCGGCGCGCAGCGCGAGCGCCTTGGCGATCTCGACCAGTTGCCGCTGCGCCGACGAGAGGCGCCGCACCTCCATATCCAGCGGCAGCGCGGCTTCCTGGCCGAGGCTGCCGAGCAGCTCGCCCGCCCGGCGCCGCAGCGCGCCGCGCGACAGCCGGCCCGGCGAGCCGAGTTCCGGCAGGAAGATGTTTTCCAGCACCGAAAGGTCGGGCGCCAGGCTGGTTTCCTGGGTGACCAGCGCGATGCCGGCCGAGAGCGCGTCGCGCGGCGAGCGCGGGGCGAGCGTCCTGCCGCGCCAAAGGAGCTGCCCGCGATCGGGCCGGACATGGCCGCTGATGACTCGGGCCAGGGTGGACTTGCCGGCGCCGTTGGCGCCGAGCAGCGCGTGCACCTCGCCGCAAGCGGCCGACAGGGCGGCGCCTTGCAGCGCCCGGGTGCTGCCGAAGGCTTTCTCGATGCCGGACGCTTCCAGCGCCGCCGCGGGGTGGACCGCGGCGGCCTGGGCTGCGCCCGGCGTGCTCAGCTCAGCTCGCCCGCGAACACGGTCTGCTTGATGGTCGGCAGCATCTCCGCGACGTTCTCCGCGGTGACGGCCAGGATCGGCACGTTGACCTGCTTCTCCGGCGTCTGCCCGTTCATGTGCGCGAGCAGGGCCTCGGCCGATTTCTGCCCCATCAGGTAGGGCTGCTGCATGCCGGAGCCGACCACCTGGCCCTGCTTGATGAGGTCCACTAGCTCAGGCGTGCCGTCGAAGGCCGCGACCAGCACGTCGCCGCTGCGCCGCCCGGCCTTCAGCGCCCGCAGCGCGCCCAGCGTCGGCTGGTCGGTCTGCACCCAAAGGCCACGCATGCCGGGGTTACCGGTCAGCATGTCTTGAGTGAACTTGAATGTCTCGTCGGTCGAATAGCTGGCCATCTGCTGCAGCCCAGCCTCCTTGGCGATGCCGGCCTCGGCCATCGCCTTGCGGAACCCGGCGGTCCGGGCCTGGCCGTTCTTGCGGGCCTGCGAGATGGCGACGATGCCGACCGATCCGTCGGTCCAGCCCTTCGCTTTCAATGCCGCCGCCAGCGCCTGGCCGACGCTGTAGGCGCCCTGGAAGTTGTCGGAGATGACGAACGACACATACTCGCCGCTGTTGGTGCCGATGTCGGACACGACGGCCGGAATGTTGGCGCGGGCGGCCAGTGCCAGCACGCTCGGCGCCGTCGAGCTGTCGGTCGGCGAAATGCAGATGCCGGCGACGCCGCGCGAAATGGCGTCCTGCGCATTGGAAAGCTGGGTTTGCGCGTTGTTGTGGCTGTCCAGCGCGGAAAAGGTGAAGCCGGCCTGCGTCGCAGTGACCTCGATCCCGCGCGACAGGTAGCGCCAGAACGGCAGGTCGAGGCCGGGCGTGATGTAGACGATCTCCTTGCCGGCGGCGCGCGCGGACCGCGCGACGAAGGGGGCGGCAAATGCCGTGGCGGCGGCCTGGAGCAGCGTGCGGCGTTCCATGGTGTCCCTCGGGCGTTCTTGTTGCGCGGGCACGGAGCCTGCGGGCCGGTCTGTCCCGGTCGTGGCATGATCAACAGGCGGTGGCGGGCGTCAAGCCACTCTGAGGATGGAAGCACGTCATGGCCGCATGGCGCCGCCCGTGTTCAGATGCAGCGAGTACACCGATGTGCTCGCGGTCATGAACAGGCGGTTCCGCTTCTTGCCGCCGAAGCAAAGGTTGGCGCAGCCCTCCGGCAGGTGGACCTTGCCGATCATGTCGCCGTCGGGCGCATAGCAGCGGACCCCGTCCTCGGCCGGGTCGCTCCAGCCCATGCTGCACCACACGTTGCCTTCGGCGTCGGTGCGCAGCCCATCCGTCATGCCCGGCGCGAAGTCCTCGGCGAACACCCGCCCGTTCGCGAGGCGCGCCCCGTCCACGTCGAAGACGCGGATGTGCGACGGGCCGCCATGGGTGATGCCGGTATCGACGACGTAAAGGCGGCGCTCGTCGGGCGAGAAGGCGATGCCGTTGGGCCGGGTGAAGTCGCCCGCGACGACGGTGGCGCCGCCGGTGCCGGGATCGAGGCGATACACGTTGCACGGCAGTTCGGCCGGGGCAGCATGGCCCTCGTAGGGGCCATCGATGCCGTAGCCCGGGTCGGTGAACCAAACGGCTCCGTCGGCGGCGACGACGATGTCGTTGGGGCCGTTCAGCGGCTTGCCGGAGAAATCGTTCATCAACACGGTGATCTTGCCGTCCAGCTCAGTGCGGGTCACGCGGCGGGTGTCGTGCTCGCAACTGATCAGCCGCCCCTCGCGATCGCGCGTATTGCCGTTGGTGTGGTTGCTGGGCGTGCGGAACACGCTGACGTGGCCGTCGTCCTCGAGCCAGCGCATCATGCGGTTGTTGGGAATATCGCTCCAGATCAGGTAGCCGCCATCGGCGAAGTAGACAGGCCCCTCGGCCCAACGAAACCCGGTGGCGATCCGCTCGATCGCGGCATTGCCCTGCCGCGCGGTGAAGCGCTTGTCGAGCACTTCGACGCGCGGGTCGGGATAGCGGGTGCCGGGAAGGTGGCCGAGCGGCAGGCGGAGGCCGTCGGTCGCCTGGTGGTTCATGCTGCCGTGTGAGTGTTCATGCATGGAAGCTTTTCCTTGTCAGTGTTGTCCTAAGCTCTTATTTCCGTTGCGGACAGAAACCTTTCTTGCTTAGCTATCCGGCCGCGCGGAAGTACGGCAAGGTGGCACCTGTTCCGCCTAGAAACCATGTAAGATCGTGGAAGGTGATCACGCTGCCGCTGCTGCCGGCCTGCGGTCGTCGTTGGTGGGGCGGAAGCTGGGGTGGCGACGGCGGAAGACGTGCTCGAGCGTGTTGTTCAGCAACGCCGTGCGCACGTTGAGGAAGAACGGCACCATGGCTCGGTTCCAGCGCATCCGCTGCTTCGTCGTCATGCGCCAAGCGATGATCTCGTCCACGGCGCTCTCCACGAACGAGGTCGCGACCGCCTCGCCGCGTTGGCGGCGAGCGGCGTAGGGCACCAGCGCCGCCTCGTTGCGCCAGAGGTAGCCCAGCAGACCGGCGACTTGCCGCTGCATCGAAAGCAACGAGGGCGCTCCGATCGACTACGGCCAGCGCTGCCAGGCCGGCACGCCGATCTCGGCCTCGCGGGCCGAGGGCAGGTCAACCAGATGGTGAGTGCCCGCTTGAACAAGCGCCAGCAGATGCGCTGGGCAGCGGCCAACGCTACCCTGGCCCGCGACGCCAAGCCCAATCCCGCACCGGGCAAGGCCGTGCCGGACGCTTGACCGGTCGCGGCATCAGATCGAGGTTCATGTCCCGGGGCTGGGCGCCTCGCGCCGGTTGCCGTGCCGGCGCGCGACGTTTCCCGCTGGACCCGGATGTAGGTGGAGCAGAAACTGATGAGCGGAGAAGAAGTTGTGCCCGGGCTTGGCCGCCTGAAGGGCAAGGCCGCGGTGATCACGGGTGCCTCGAACGGTATCGGCCGCGCCACCGCGCTGCTGTTCGCAGCCGAGGGGGCGCGGCTGATCATCAACGACATCGACGCCGACCGGCTCGAGGATCTGCGTGACGTCATCGCGGCTTTCGGCGCCGATGTGCGCAGCGTCGTCGGCGACGTGTCCAGAACCGAGGACGCGCGTGCGATGACCGCCGGCTGTATCGAGAACTTCGGTCGCATCGACATCCTCGTCGCCAACGCCGACATCATCCCGGAACTCGACTTGCTTACCGCGACCCCGGAGGACTTCGACCACATCATGGCGGTGGACGGGCGCGGGATGTTCCTGACCTGCAAGTTCGCCGCCGAGGCCATGCTCGAAGCCGGCGGCGGCGCGATCGTCTGCCTATCCTCGATCTCCGGCGAGGCGGGCCAGAAGGGCCAGGCGGTCTACGGCCCGGCAAAGTTCGTCGCATCGGGGATCACCAAGCACCTGGCTGTGGAGTTGGCGACGCGTGGCATCCGGGTAAACGCGGTGGCGCCAGGGACCATCGCGACGGAAGCGGTGAAGAAGCTGTCGGCGGAGTACATCGCCGGCGTCAAGGCGATGCACCCGATCGGCCGGCTCGGTCGGCCGGAGGAGGTGGCTCGGGCAATCCTCTTCCTCACCTCGGACGAGGCATCCTTCGTGACCGGTGTCGTGCTGCCGGTCGATGGGGGATATCTGGCGCAATAGATCTCACCAGCGTCCATGCGAGGCTCTTGTCGGGTTCCGGGGTGGTGAAGTTGGGACCTGGAAGCGGGGCTGAAGACCTCTGGTGCGCGAGCAAGGGAGGGCATAGGTGGCGTGCTTGCGCGAGGAGCTTCTGTGATAGCCGCATCCGACCTGGTCAACCTTTCGGGCCTGATGGACGATGCCAAGTGCTTCGCCTTTGTGCGCCAGCACCGCTGGCTGCAAGGTGCGCGCTGCCCCGTGTGTGACAGCAGCGCCGTCACCCGGGGAGACCGTCCAGAGTTGGGAGGATGGAGACGGGAACGCTATGACCAGCCGTGCCGAGGCCGGCTGGGAGAGCGTGGATGCGGTTGGTGCTGCAGCTGGTCGAGACGGGCGCCGACAGGTCTGAAGCTCGGGGGCGCGGCATCGACGTTTTGGAACTCGACCGGCCCCGGGACCTGCGCGACATCGCCAACTTGGGCCTGACGCTGCCCGGGGCCAAGCAGCTGCTGGCCCTAGTGCAGCAGGCGGTCGTGGCCGTGCAGGCCCGCGATCATGCGGTGCTGCGGCCAGACTGCTCGCGTTGCGGGGCGAGCTGCCACGTCAATGACTGGCGGTCGCGTTAGGTCGCGACGCTGTTCGGCAAGATTATGGTGCGGCTGCCGCGGTTCCGCTGCTCAGACTGCGATCACTGCGAGGCAGGAACCAACTGGCCCGCGCACTGCCGCTCGACCCCTGAGCTGGATCAGCTGCAGGCGCGACTCTGTTGCACGGATCCGTCCGGTGGTCTCCGGAGACGAGTTGATGTAGGAGGTTCATTCTTTTTCTGATCCCCGGGTGCCCACTTTGCCGTTCAAGCTGAACCAGGACCGCCGTCGCCACATCCCCAAGCAGAAGCGCAAGGTCACCAACACGGCCGCGTATGACGCTGCCCTGCGCCAGCGCGGCAGCTTGACGATCTGGTTCACCGACGACGCGGTCGAGGGGTGGCGGGCGGAGCCGCGCACCACCGCGGGCGGGCAGCCCTGGTACTCGCCTTTGGCGATCCTGACGGCGCTCACGCTTCGGACCGTGTTCCATTTGGCTCTGCGCCAAACCGAGGGTCTGATCGGTTCCATCATCCACCTGCTCGGGCTCGATTTGGCCGTGCCGGACCACAGTACTCTGTCCCGCCGAGCAGCGACGCTGGAGGTGCCGCGCCCGCGGCCGCACAGAGACGGCGAGCCCATGCACCTGTTGGTGGACAGCACCGGCCTGAAGCTCTGCGGCGCGGGCGAGTGGCTGGTCGAGAAACACGGCATCAAGACGCGCCGGTCTTGGCGCAAGCTGCACGTCGGCATGGACGCCGACACCGGCCAGATTGTCGCCGCGACGCTGACGAGGAAGGAGGTTGACGACGGTGCCGAGGTCAGTCCCTTGCTCGACCAAGTGGCGGCATCCGTGGCGTCGTTCACCGCCGACGACGCCTACGACCAAGAGGGCGTTTCCGCCGCCGTTGCCGAATGCCATCCAGAAGCGGCGATCATCGTGCCGCCGCGTTTCACAGCCGTGCCGAGCGAGACGGCCGAAACCGCGCCCACGCAGCGGGACCGCCACCTCCAGTTCATCGCCAAGCAGGGAAGGGCGGCCTGGCAGAAGGCGTCCGGCTACTCCACCCGCGCCCGAGCCGAAGCCACGATCGGCAGATTCAAGCAAATGATCGGCGACGGGCTGCGCTCGCGCACGGACGAGCGTCGGACGACCGAGGTGGACGCCGCCGTCCATGCCCTCAACCGCATGCTGGAGTTGGGACGCCCGATCTCCGTTCGCATCGCCTGAACCTCAGACGGGGCTGGGGCAAATGCGCCCACACGTCTGCTCCCTGCAACACGGCTGCGTGAGCGTCATGTACAAATGCCAAATGGCTGAGAGCATCGGCGATGGCTGCCATGCCGGCCCGGGTGCTGTCGAGCTTGGCGAGCTGCGCCCGGTCTCGCCGGGTCATGGGTCGGAGGTGCTTCAACCAGGAGAGGCGGCCGGTCATCGCGCCAGCCTGGACGACGCACCGCTTGCCAGCAACGCGAAATGTTGACAACGGGGCTGAGGAGCAAGCGGGATGCCCAAGCCGTATTGATAAGAAGCGAGAAACAATGAAGTCCTTCGATGAGTTCGAAGCCCGGATCGATGACCTTCTGACCCAAGTGGCCGGCCCTACTGCCGGCATGGGGATGCTCAAGCGGGCTAAGGGTGGAGGGGTGTTCAACGACTGTCGTGATGACGAGAACCGGTGGACGGAGGAACAGGCCCGGGACGTTGCCGGGCACATCATCCGCCAGAGTGGGCAAGACGCCGAGTTCATGAAGACAGCCCTGGTGAGGCTGGCCATCCCCTAACGTCCGGCCTCGATGATCAGGCCGCTGGTGCCCACGAGGTCGGGATCGCCACGATCACCTCGGCCACGGCTTGCTCCGCTTGCCACAAGTCATGCACCTGCTGCATCCGCAGCCACAGGCCAGGCCCGGTGCCGCAGAGCTTGCCGAGCCGCACCGCCATCTCTGGCGTCACGCCGCAGCCGGGCGCAAGCACTTCCGCGTGGCTTCCAAGCTGCCGCTGTCCGCATTCAGTCCTCCCCAACAATCTCCGACATTCTCCGTTATCTTCTGACAAATCAATCGTGAGACAAATCGCATTCATGGCGTATTATGTATTCGCGTCATAAATGATACGGCGGTGCGGCATGGACATTCTTTTGATCAGCCAAGTGCGTATGCTGCGGGACGCGCTGGTCGCAGTCTTGCAGGGCGTTCCGGGAAACCAGGCCTGCGGCGCATCCTCCCGCGAGACGGTCGAAGCCGCCCTTGTGGCGTTCGTACCCGCCGTGGTCGTCGTTGATGCGGCACACCCCGAAGGGGCCGCGCTGGTCGCCACCGTCCGGGCGCACGCGCCCACAGCGAGCGTCGTCGTCCTGGCCGCGGGCGGGCGGGACGAGGAGTTCCTCGCCTGGGCCGACGTCGGCATCTCCGGCTACCTGGAACTGGACGCCTCGGCCGACGACCTGCTGTCCGCCGTGCGCCGCGTCGGCGCAGGCGAGGTGGCTTGCCCGCCGAGGCTGACCGCCCTGCTGCTGAACCGGTTCGCCAACCGCTCTTCTGAGCGCGCGGAGCGGGCCGGGCTGTTCTCGCTGACCGCCCGCGAGCAGGAGATCGCCGAACTGCTGGCGGATGGCCTGTCGAACAAGCTGATCGCGCGCCGCCTGCGCGTCGCCCTGCCCACGGTGAAGAACCACGTCCACAGCATCCTGGAGAAGTGGGACTGCCGGAGCCGGGGCGAGGCTGCGGCCCGCTACCGTCGCCAGAGCCAGGGCGACACCCGGCCGAGCAGCGGGAAAGTCGTGGAGCTACGGGCAGGCCCGGCATCTCCGATGAGCGGCACCCTGCTTCGGACCGGCGGCATGCAGCATCGTGCGCCGGCAGCTTTCAGCCAGAAGGCGGCTTGAAGGCCGATGCTCAGACGACGCGGCCCGGGATCGCGCTAACGCCGATATGGGCCGTGCTCGCGCTCCCATTCCAACCGCGCCTCCTCGCGCCGGCGCCGCTCCCATTCCTCGTGCTCGCGCCGCTCGTCCCACGCCTCGCGCCGCGCCTTGTGGCGGCGGCGCTCCTCCTCCTGGTGGCGCTCCCATTCCGCCCGGCGGGCATTCTCGTCCCACCAGGGCTGGGCGACCGCCGCGGCGAACGGCAGCGGCGCGACGAGCATGGAGAGCAGCAGACTACGACGATTGACCATGGAAACCTCCCACTTGTCCCATCAACGAAGATCAAGCATGGGCGTTGGCTGATGCCCAAAGTGAGGCGCCTTCGTGGTCGGCGTGTGGCGACGCTTCCTGGCCAGCACCGCCTTCGCGGAGGACGGCCAGAACTCATTGCCCCATTCTCGGCAAGCCTTCCCGCCTACTCCTGCGTGCGTGACGGGGCCAGGCCTACCCGCACCACCCGGCCTGGAGGTCGCCCCGTCGCGGTTTTAGGCGTGGCTGAGGGCCACCTGCCTCCTGGCCAATTAAGTCCCCCGGCGGGAAAACGCGCCAAAGCCGCTGTATGGCGCTCCTGGCTCGTTTGCAGGCTATGTGACGGGCCAGCGCCTGACAGTTCCTAACCTTCCCTGATCGGAACCACGGCCAACATGGAAGGCCAGGCAAAGAGGGAAGCCGGGGTGAGCGGGAACTTGGACGAGCTGCAGGGACGGATGCTGGCCAGGCGAAGGAGGTTCCGCTTCCGGAGCAGGGCCGTTGGCGGCCTGATTCTGGTGGCCGTCGCCTCCGGCCTGAGCCTTGCCGCCGCCCTGCTTTGGCAGCAGGCCGGTCTTTGGAGGCCCGTGGCGGGCCATGCCGCAGTTGCCGTCCAGGCGAACTGACCAGGCCCGTTTCGCTGCCGGGCCAGCGAACGCCAGCGCATTGGCTCCTCCTTCCGCAACAAACCTTCAATTTTCGTGACAAATCCCAGTGCGTTGGAAAACGTTCTTTCTTGTAAGTTCCTTCCGCAAGAAAGCCACCACGCTGCGAGGGATGCAACATGAAGGAATGCCTGGTCGACGTGCTCAACGACAGGGGCACGGTTCTGCACGTTTTCCCGATCCCCGTGGAGAACCAGAACGGCGCCCCCAAGGCCGTGGACCCCGAGCGCGAAGCGCTGAAGCTTGCCGCCGTCATGCAGCTTGCGCCCGAGGCCGAGGCTGCCACGCTGCACGCCCGGCCGCATGTCAGCCGGGGCGGGCCGCTCACGCCCTACAGCGACGTTTTGGAGCTGAGGCTGCAAAGGTTCGAGAGGGCCGAGCAGCGCATCCGCGAGCGCGCCTACTTCCTGTGGCGGGAGGAGGGCTGCCCCGAGGACCAGGCGGACGAGCATTGGCACCGGGCACGCGAGATCGAACATCACGCTGGATCAGCGGCGGCCTAATCCCGGCGCAGGGGGCGTGGAGAGGAAGAAGGCCAGTCTGGCTTGCCCCTTCTCTCCGGCCCTTTGCAGGACTCCAAGTTTGCGAAAACGGCCCTGGCAAGGCTGGGGCATTCCCTGATGCTTTTCCGCAGGTCAACGGGGTCGGGAGTCGAGTTGTGCGCGTGGTCGTAGAGGATGGCGCCTGCTTACGGGTTTCCTCGTCTGGCTGCAATTCAACCACGTGGCCGGCCAAGCACAACGTCATGCGCTCCCGTATCGCCGCACCCGCCTGACCCGAAATGGCTCTTGGTGACAAAGGTGCTGGCTCAGAGCCGATAGGGTAATTTGCGAGGGCCACGGTTGCGGCCGGGCAGGCGCGGCGCAGGCGACCACCCGGATCGTGAACAAGCCTGTGCGGTCAAGCGATGAGTGCCTGTGGGCTGGCCAGCCGTGCCACTGGCGGCAGAGCCGCGCGATCATACGCCGGTCTAAGTCGGCAAAGTGCGTTAGAGTACGAATAGCCTTGTAAGCTGCGGCTTTCCTTGCAACTATAGGTAGCTTTCCGAATCAAAACTATAGAAGATGCCATGGCGCATGATGTTCTGGTTGTCGGCGCCGGTCTGGGCGGCGCAATGGTTGCAGCAGTCCTCGGCCGGGCCGGACTTGATGTCGCCGTGGTGGACCGGCACGCCACCTATCCGAGTGACTTCCGAGCCGAACAGCTCGTCGGCTCGCAGACCGATGCGTTGCGGCGGCTCGGCCTGCTGGACGGCATCGTGGGACAGACAAGCCCGATGCCGAACGCGACGTCGGCCTGCCGCGGAAAGCTCATCGAGCGAACCGATGAAGTGCATTACGGGTTCCGCTACGACGCCATGGTGAACGCCGTCCGGTCTATGGCGGACCGGGCGAAGTTCATCGTGGGGCGCGTCGCCCAGGTGACAACGAGTCAGGAGCTTCAAACCGCCGTCCTTGCGGACGGGACCACCATCCAGGCCCGGCTGGTCGTGCTGGCAACCGGCCCGAACGATAGCAGCCTGCCTGTTGGGCTCGGGATCAAGCGGACGATGCTGAGCGAGCACCACTCGCTGACCTTTGGCTTCGACCTGCAAGCCACGTCGCGCGACATCTTCGTGTATTACGGCGAGCGTGCCGGCGACAGGATGGACTACCTGACCGTGTTCCCGATCGGCGACGCCATGCGCGCCAACCTGTTCTGCTACGTCGATCCCAGCGATCCCTGGGTCAAGCTGTTCAAGCAGGATCCGAAGCAGGCCCTTTTGGGCATCATGCCGTCCCTTGCGGAGGCCATCGGGCCTTTCGAGGTCGTCGGCAAGGTTCAAGCCCGGCCAAACTCCATCCAGCGGGCGGCGGACGTGGAGCAGCGCGCGGGCGTTGTCCTGATCGGGGATGCCTACCAATCCCCTTGTCCGGCGGTCGGGTCGGGCATCGGGCGCATCCTGTCCGACGTGGAGGTGCTGAGCCGCCTCGTGCCGTCGTGGCTCGCGACGCCGGGGATGGGCGCGAACAAGGTCGCGCAATTCTACGGGGACCGGGTGAAACGGCAGTACGATGATTGGGTGTTGCGGGACGCCAGGTTCCGCCGGGCGCTTTGCAGCGGGATGGGCTGGCGGTGGAGGGCCTACCGCGCGCAGCACTACTACCGGCATCGAACGATGTGGCTTCTTTCCCGCGCCATCGGGCGTGTCTCGCCTGTGGCCGCCAGCCCCATGGCGCCGCGGCGGACTGCCCGGCAGGCCCGGAATGACTTGATCCGGGCCAAGCTGGCCTTGAACTGGAAGATGACCAAGCGCGCGGTGGTGACGGCGATCACGCTGCTGACGTAAAGCTCGCCAACGCGGGTCAACTTCAGGCGGTAGGCCTCCAGTTCGGCCGGGCTCCAGCCCGTGATCAGGTGGTCGGGCAGACCGAGCCGGCGCGGTGCGTCGAGCCTGGCCAGCTTCTTGTGTAGGCTGGCGACGCCGGCCTTGTTGGCCAATCCCTATGCCGCTGGCGCCGTGCTGGATATACGTGCTGGGGGCTGGCTGGCCTGACCTTAAGCAGGACTCCCTGGCTCACGCACAAGATTGCTTAGGTAGCCTAGCCTGACTTGGCGAGTTTGTCTTGGTTGAGGAAACGTCCACAGGCAGAGCGCAAACGGTCACATTCCGGTTAATGTCCTACGACTTGATTTAACTGGGGGCTTCTCATGCGTAGTCCTTGGGAGTTGCCAATCTGATAATGCCGTGAGCAGGCAGAATTGTGTCCGGTTCCAGGTGTGCGGCGCTTGCCGCTCCCCGCCATCTAGGTGCGGGCTGCCCAACATGGTGCCGGCCCAGCCGCCGGAACGCGGACGGGTGGCGGGCTACCTGCCATATTTTGAGCAAAAGGGGGACAAGCATGACGACCATGATCACCGCGGCATTCGATGATCAGGCGGCGGCCAAGCGGGCACAGGAAAGCTTGGCCGAGCATGGGATCAGCAGGGACAAGGTGACGCTGCTGCACGGCGCCCAGGCGGGCTTGCCGGGCACGGACGCGGAGAGCGCCACCTACAACGAGGCGCTTCGGCGCGGCAGCGCCCTGCTGCTGGCGCGGGTGGACGACCTGCAGCTTGCGACGGCTGTCGAGTCCCTGGAAGCGAACGGGGCGCTAGACCTGGAGAAGCACGAGCAGGATCGGCAAGCGTCCGGATGGACAGGCGGGAGCGCGGCCACCGCAAGAGCTGCGACGCCGGGCAGCGCCGCGACAGACCAGACGGAAGACGCTATTCGCGTTGTGGAGGAGCGCCTGGTGATCGGCAAGCGAGACGTGAGCCGTGGCACCCTGCGGGTCCGGGTGCATGTGCAGGAAACGCCGGTCGAGGTCCCTGTCACGCTGCACCAGGAGCGCGTCGTGGTGGAGCATCATCCGGTCGACCGCCCCGTCACCCCGGCGGACATGGAGGCGTTCCGGTCCAAAACGATCGAAGCTGTCGAGATGGCCGAGCAGCCCGTGGTCGCAAAGGAGGTTTTCGTGACGGAGGAAATCGCGCTCCGCAAGGACGTGGTCGAGCGAGTGGAGACCGTGCGCGACACCGTGCGGCGGACCGAGGTGGACATCGAGGGCGACGCCGGCGCGGGGCCTGCCGGCCAGCATCCTGGCACCTGACAATTGCAGCGGGACGGCGCGGTGCATCCCCCGTTTGCCCGGCCCCGCGACGCTTCCCCCCTAGCCCGAATCTCGTGCCTGCCGCAGGGAGCAACGTGGGCGGTCGTGTTGCACAGATCAAAGGTATGGGCGCAATTACCCCAGCCCCGGTTGTTTTCAGGCGATGCGGACAGAGATCGGGCGTTCGAACGCCAGCATGCGGTTGAGCGCGTGGACGGCGACGTCCACCTCGGTTGCCCGACGCTCGTCCGTGCGTGAGCGCAGCCCGTCGCCGATCACCTGC
>CAXTUQ010000098.1:0-13316 GCA_964247405.1 uncultured Acetobacteraceae bacterium | reverse complement strand
TCTGCCGCGGCAAGCGACAGTGCATGCGCCACGTTTGGACGGTTCAGGCCGACGCCGCGCAGGAACGCATCGTCCGCCGCCAGCAGCCCGTCCGGCTGCAGCAGGCGCGGGTGTGCCTCCAGCCGCCGCCAGATCGCAAGCGCCGCCTGGTTGCTGATCTGCTGCCCGACCACGATCTGCAGCAGCCCGGTGAACCCGCCGCCGCGGACGCGCCAGGGCAGCGGACCCGCCGCGGCCTCGATGCGGGCCAGCCGCGGATCGGCGGCAACCAGCACGTCCAGCGCGGCCCGCATCGCGGCGGGCGGATGCGGGAACCCGGTCAGCGGGGTCACAGCGCGGAGGGTGGCAGGCGGCCAGGCGCCGGGCCGGCGTGCATCAGCGCAGCCGTGCGGCGCGGCCGGTGCTCACCGGGTCTGACAACGGACCAGCGGGTTGGGGAAGTCGGTGCAGCCGGGAAAGGTGATCTCGTTCTCCCCCCGGCGCTGCACGTGCAGTTCGTCCGGGGAGCTGCAACCGAAGCCGTTCGCGTGCCCGGCGCCGCTGTCCAGCAGGCCGGACCCGCCGCCGGGCGCTGCGGCGAAGCGGAACTCCGCCCCTTGCGACGAGTTGCGCGCCGTCTCGATCTCGCGCTGCGTCAGCTCCTGCTCGGTCAGGGTGGCGCGGAGCACGAGGTCGCGGGTGAAGATCACCACCGGCTGCGACAGGCAGGCCTGGTTCGACAAACCGCTCGGCGCCGGGAAGATGCCGCCGGTCCAGGTGCCGAACAGCCAGGCGTGCGGCGGCAGGCTGGGGTCCTGGGTCGTGGCGGCGGAGGCGCCGCCGGGCAACGCTGCCAGGGCAAGCGACAGCACGGCGGCGAGTTGGGCGGAGCGGCGCATGGTCGAGGGTCCCGTCTTGAAAGGTCCACAAATCCTAACGGCAGGACGGGCGGCAAGGAAGCCGCGGGATTTGCGGCGGGCGGCGCGGCGTGGCATGGCACGCGCATTGTATGGGGAATTGCCATGCTCCGCCGCTTCTACGACCGCGTGCTCGCCTTGTCCGCAGACCGGCGCGCGCCGGTCTGGCTGGCGCTGATCAGCTTTGCCGAAAGCAGCTTCTTCCCGGTGCCGCCCGACGCGCTGCTTGTGCCGATGGCGCTGGCCCGGCCGGAGCGGGCCTACCGCCTCGCGCTGATCTGCACCGTGGCAAGCGTGATCGGCGGCGCGCTGGGCTACTTCATCGGCTATGCGCTGTATGACCAGGTCGCGGGGCCGCTGATCCGCTTCTACCATTACGAGGACGCGGCTCAGGCGTTCGTGGACAAGTTCAACCAGTACGGGCTTTGGGTCATCCTGATCAAGGGCCTGACGCCGATCCCCTACAAGATCGTCACCATCACCTCCGGCCTCGCGCACTTCAACTTCGGCGTGTTCATGGCGGCCAGCGCGCTGACCCGCGGGGCGCGGTTCTTCTTGGTGGCCGCGCTGCTCCGGCAGTTCGGCGAGCCGGTGCGCGAGTTCATCGAGCGCCGCCTGACCCTGGTGACGAGCCTGACCGCGGCGGGCATCGTGGGCGGCGTCCTTCTCCTCAAGTTCGTCTGACCAGCACGGCGCGGATCTCGTCCAGGATCGCCGGGTCGTCGATGGTGGGCGGGGCCGGGGCGTCGTCCCCGTCGGCCAGCTTGCGGATGCTGCCCCGCAGGATCTTGCCGGACCGGGTCTTGGGCAGGCGCTGCACGACTCGGGCGTCCTTGAACGCCGCGACCGGCCCGATCCGCTCGCGGACCAGCGCCACCAGTTCCTGAGCGACCGCCGCCGGGTCCCGCTCCGCACCGGCCTTCAGCACCACGAGGCCGAGCGGCACCTGGCCCTTCAGCGGGTCGGCCACACCCACCACGGCGCACTCCGCCACGTCCGGGTGGCTGGCCAGCACCTCCTCCATCGCGCCGGTGCTCAGGCGGTGGCCGGCGACGTTGATCACGTCGTCCGTGCGGCCCATCACCCACACGTCGCCGTCCTCGTCCACCTGCCCGGCGTCGCCGGTGCGGTACCAGCCGGGATAGTCCAGCAGGTAGGCCGCCCGGAAGCCCTCCGCGTTGCGCCACAGCGTCGGCGCGCAGCCCGGCGGCAGCGGCAAACGGATCGCCAGGTTGCCGACCTCGCCCGGCGGCAGGGGGGTGCCGCCGTCGTCCAGCGCGCGCACGTCGTAGCCGGGGCACGGACGGCCGCCGGCGCCAGGCTTGAAAGGGAACAGGCCGTAGCCTCGGAACCCGGCGGTGATCGGCCAGCCGGTTTCCGTCTGCCACCAATGGTCCACAACGGGCCGGCCCAGCTTGCCCGCGATCCAGGTGGCGGTCGGCGGGTCGCATCGCTCCCCGGCCAGGAACAGCGCGTCGAAACGGCTCAGGTCATGCCGCGCCATGTGCTGCCCGTCCGGGTCCTGCTGCTTGATCGCGCGCAGCGCCGTGGGGGCGGTGAACAGCACGCGGACGCCGTGCTGCGCGCAGACGCGCCAGAACGCGCCGGGGTCGGGCGTGCCGACCGGCTTGCCCTCATACAGAACCGTCGTGCAGCCGGCGAGCAGCGGCGCATAGACGATGTAGCTGTGGCCGACCACCCAGCCCACATCGCTGGCGCACCAATACACGTCGCCGGCCTCCGCGCCGTAGATCATGTGCATCGACGCATGCAGCGCCACGGCGTAGCCGCCGGCGTCGCGTACCACGCCCTTCGGCTTGCCCGTCGTGCCGGAAGTGTAAAGGATATAGAGCGGATCGGTGGCGGCGACCGGGACGGGCGGGTGCGGCGCCGCGGCGGCCTCCGCCTCGGCAAAGTCATGGTCGCGGCCGGATGTCATGGCGGCGGCCAGCATCGGGCGCTGCAGGATCAGGCAGGCGTCGGGCTTGTGCGCGCTGAACGCAATCGCGGCGTCCAGCAGCGGCTTGTAGGCGATGACGCGGCCCGGCTCCAGCCCGCAGGACGCGGAGATGATCGCCCGCGGCTCGGCGTCCTCGATGCGCTTGGCAAGCTCGGCGGCGGCGAAGCCCCCGAACACGACGGAATGCACGGCGCCGAGCCGGGCGCAAGCCAGCATGGCGATTACCGCCTCCGGCACCATTGGCATGTAGATCACCACACGGTCGCCGGCCTCGACGCCCAGGGCCGCGAGCGCCCCGGCCACGCGGGCGACCCGGTCGCGCAGCTCGGCATAAGTGCAGGTCCGGACCTGGCCGGCCATCGGGCTGTCCCAGATCAGCGCGGTCTGCCCGCCGCGCCCGGCCTCCACGTGGCGGTCCAGGCAGTTCTCCGAAACGTTGAGCATACCGCCCGCGAACCACTGGCCGGCGGCGCCGAGGCCCGCGTCGAACACCCGGTTCCAGCGCCGGGTCCAGGCGATGCCCTCGGCCGCCTCCGCCCACCACGCCTCGGGGTCGGCCTGCCAGCTTGCATAGGCCGCGGGGTAGGTGCTGGTCGGTTCGGTGTCGTTCATGACGGGCGCCCCTGCCTCTTGCTGATGTTCATGCTTTGGGGGGTGGTCCCCCATGCCGATGATGCCGCAAGCGGGGCCGCGCGTCTTGACGGAACGTGGCGTTTTCAGGCCCGGAGTCGCGGTCCGCGGCGACTTTGCCCGCGCGCCGGGCCGCCGGCAGTGGCAGGATGCGGGCCATGCCCCCTCGCCCGCTCGGACCACCCATTGATCCCACGCCCCGCCCCTTGCCGGCGCGCATCGCCCTGCGCGGACAGTCCGTTGTGCTCGAACCGCTGCACCGGCGCCACGCCGAGGAACTGTGGCAGGCGGCGCAGCAGGATCCGGCGGCGGATGAAAGCTGGGACTACATGGGCTACGGCCCGTTTCCCTCCGGCGAGTCGATGGCGGCCTTCGTCGCCGGGTTCGCCAGCACGCACGACCCCATGGCCTGGGCGGTACGCCCGGTGGCGACCGGCGCCGTATCGGGCTGGCTCACGCTCATGGACATCCAGCCGGCGCACGCGGCCATCGAGTTGGGCCACATCTGGTTCGCCCCCCGGATGCAGCGTACCCGCGCGGCAACGGAGGCGATGTTCCTGCTGCTGCGGCTCGCGGCCGATGACCTCGGCTACCGCCGGCTGGTTTGGAAGTGCAACGCGCTGAACGCGCCGTCCCGCCGGGCTGCGGAGCGGCTGGGCTTCACCTACGAGGGCACGCTGCGGGCGCACTACGCCATCAAGGGGCGGCTGCGGGACACGGCGTTCTTCAGCATCGTCGGTGACGAGTGGCCGCCCTGCCGCGACGCGCTGCTGGCCTGGCTGGACCCGGCGAACTTCGCCCCGGACGGCACGGCCCGGCGCGGCCTGGCGGAGATCAGGGCCGGCCTCGCCGCCGCGCCCTGAGCGCCGGGCCGGTCAGCCGATCTGCACCGCCTGCACCGCGGTTTCCAGCTCGGCGAAGCTCGGCATGTGCTGGTTCGGCGCCATCTTGCGCCCGGTCTCCACGCTGACCTGCGGGGCATTGCCGTGCAGGTGCGCGACCAAGACGGCGCGGATTACCTCGAAGTACTTGCTTTCCTCCTCGACCACCCCTTTCAGCCGGGCCGCGAAGGGTCCCGCCATGCCGTAGGCCAGCAGCACGCCCAGGAAGGTTCCCACCAGCGCGCCGCCGATCATGGCGCCCAGCACCGCCGGCGGCTCGTTGATGTGCGACATCGTCTTGATCACGCCCAGCACCGCCGCGACGATGCCGAGCGCCGGCAGGCCGTCCGCCATGGTCTGCAGCGCGTGGGCGCCGTGCAGCTCCTCGTGGAGTGTCTTCTTCAGCTCGCGGCCCATCAGGTCCTCGATCTGGTGCGGGTCGTCGGCGTTCATGCCGACCATGCGCAGGTAGTCGCAGATCATGTCCCTGGCGTGATGGTTGGCCAGGATGCGCGGGAACTTCTGGAAGGCGCTGCTTTCCGTCGGGTTCTCGATATGCGGCTCCAGCGCCATGGGGCCTTTGGTGGTGGCCAGGCGGGAGAACAGGTATAGCAGGCTCAGCAGCTCGACGTAGTGCGGCTTGGTGAACTTGGCGCCGCCCATGATCTTCTTGAAGCCGCCCAGGGTGTGCTTCACGTCGTGCATGGAGTTCGACATGACAAAGGTGCCGATAGCCGCGCCGCCGATGGTCAGCAGCTCGAACGGCATCGCCTCGATCAACGGCTCCAGGCTGCCGCCCGACAGGACGTAGCTGCCGAACACGCAGGCCAGCAGGAAGCTGAGACCGCCGATGGTCAGCATGGCTCAGCGCCCCCCGGCCGCAGGCCGGTCCCGCAGGACCAGCACGGCGATGCGGCGGTTCGCCGCCGCCAACGGCTCGGCCGGCAGCAGCGGGTCGCGGTCGGCATGGCCCGCCACGCTGCGGATTCGCGCTTCCGGCAGGCCGGCGTCGGTCAGCAGGCGGCGCGTGGCGTTGGCCCGCTCCGCCGAAAGGTCCCAGTTGCTGCGGTCCCCCCCGCGATACGGCGCCGCGTCGGTGTGGCCGTCGATGGCGATGGGCTGCGAAAGGCGCAGCAGGACCGGGGCCACCTTGGACAGCAGGGACCGGGCACGGTCGTTCAGCGCGGAGGTCCCGAAACCGAACATCGGCTGCCGGTCCTCGTCGAGGATCTGGATGCGCAGGCCCTCGGGCGTGAGGTCGATGGCGAGTTGCTTCGCCAAGGCGGCGAGCGGCGGGTCCGAGCGGACGGCCTCGCGGATTTGCTCCGCCGCCTGCTCGAAGGCGGCGCGTTCGCGCTGCTCGCGCTCGGCCTCGGTTGCCGGGTTCTTGGCGGTGGGCTGTGCCGTCCGGGCTGCCGGCGGGCGGGCGGCGTCGGATGGGTCCGTCGCTTGGACGTTGGACGCCTGCGCCGCCGCGCCGTCATTCTGGGCCACGGTGAGCAGCGACGGCCCGCTGGTCCGCGGCTTCGACGGCGCGGCATCGTCGTCCTCGCTGTCGTCCGGGGTCATGATCGGATGGGTCGGGCCGGGCGTGAGCTGGACCGCGCCGCGGTCCGACGCCATCGCCCCGTCAAGGTTGGGCGTGCGCCCGCCGAAGGGCTGGCCGAAGCCGGAGGTATGGTGCGATATCACGGCGTTGGGGCTGAAGTAGTCAGCCAGGCCGGTCCGCTGCTCCTCCGTGGTGGCGTTGAGCAGCCACATCAGGAGGAAGAACGCCATCATTGCCGTGACGAAGTCGGCGTAGGCCACCTTCCACGCGCCGCCGTGATGCCCGCCCTCGACCACCTCCTCCTTCCGGATGACGATCGTCGGCTTGGCGTTCTTCTTCGTGCCGCTCATACCCTAACCCCGCTGATGTCGCGGCAAGATGCGGCAGAAGGCTTAATCCTTCGCTAATGCAGCAATTCAGGCGGCCAAGGCCCGCGCGAACACCACCGGGTCCACGTTGCCGCCGCTCAGCACGGCGCCCACCACGCGCCCGCGCGCATCGAAACGGCCCGACAGCAACGCCGCCAGGCACACGGCCCCGCCGGGTTCCACGACCAGCTTCAGGTGAGTGAAGGCGAAGGCGATGGCCGCCAGCACCTCGGCGTCCGTCACCGTGATGCCGCCCGCGAGCCGGGTGCGGTTCACCGCGAAGGTCAGCTCCCCCGGCATCTTGGCCAGCAGGGCGTCGCAGAGTTCCGAAGCGCCTGGCGGGTTGCCGACCCGCTCGCCGCCGCGGAGCGAGCGCCCGGTGTCGTCCGACCCCTCCGGCTCCACGGCGATGATCTCGGCGCCGGGCCGCACGCCCTCGGCGGCCAGCGCCCACCCGGCGATCAGGCCGCCGCCGCCCGTGCAGACCAGCAGCGAATCGACCGGCAGCCCGCCCGCGTCCTCGAACAGTTCCAGCGCCGCCGTGCCCTGCCCGGCGATGACGTGCGGGTGGTCGAACGGCGGGATCAAGGAAGCGCCGGTGCGCTCGACGTATTGCCGGGTCAGCGCTTCCCGGTCGTCGGCCGCCCGGTCGTAGTGCACGATCTCGGCCCCCCAGCGGCGCGTGCTGTCGATCTTCACCTGCGGCGCGTCGCGCGGCATGAAGATCGTGGCGGCGGCGCCGATGGATTGCGCGGCGCAAGCCAGGGCTTGGCCGTGATTGCCGGAGGAATGCGTCACCAGGCCGGCCCGACGCTCGGCCTCCGTAAGCTGCAGGGCGGCGTTGGTTGCGCCGCGCAGCTTGAAGCTGCCGGTCTTCTGCAGCACTTCGGCCTTGAGCAGCACGGTGCCGCCGGTCAGCTCGTCCAGCCGCGCGTTGCGCAGGGTGGGGGTGCGGACAACGCGCCCGGCGATCCGCCGTCCAGCAGCGGCTACGTCGTCATGGGTCGGAAGCGGCGGCATCGTGCTCTCCTTATCAGGGCAGGCGGGCGAAAAAAGCGCCCGGCCACTGGGTGACACGATAAACGCGGAACCGCTCGGCCTCCACCCCGTCCGGCGCGCTGCCGCGGGTGCGGACCACCTGGCCGACCTGTTGGGCCGTTGCCCAATAGGCCGGATCCGGCGGCGCGGACCGGCGCTGGCTCACCAGCAGCAGCCCTGGCCCTATGTCGCTGACCTGCGGCAGGCGGAACAGCGTCCAGCGGTCTTCCGCCCCCAGCACGGGCACGCCCGGCGGCGCGCGCCAAGCGAGCAGGCTGGCGAGGCCATACGCCTCGGACGCGACCCAGGCCACGCCTTGCTGCCGCCGTATCGCTTCCAGGTCGCGGGACACCCCATCCCAGCCCCCGAGCCGGATCAGGATCGGGTCCAGCCGCCGCGGCAGCGGGAAGGGGGCCGCGGCAGCCTGCACATAGACCACCGCCGTGACCGCCAGGCCGAGCGCCACCGCGGGCCGCCACAAGCGCCAGCCCAGCCCGGCGGCGCAGACCGCGGCGGCGGGATACACGATGGCCGGCCAGTTCGCCTGTACCCGGTCGCCGATTGCGTGCTGCACGAACACCAGCAGGCCCGGCACCGTCAGCGCGGCGAGCAGCGACCAGGCCGGATCCCGCCCGGCCGCACGCCGGGCGGCGACCCAGACCCCGGCCGAAAGCAGGATGAACACCAAGGGCGTCGCCAGGCCCGCCTGGCCGCCCAGCAGCTCCGACAGGTGGCGCAGCGCGGCGCCCGGGTCCCAGTCCCCGGTCCGCCCGCCCTGCTTGGCGAAGCTGGCCCAACCGTGCTCCGCGTTCCACAGCACCACGGGCGCGAACACCGCCGCCGCCACGGCGCCGCCAAGCCACAGATAGACGCTGCGGAACCATCGGCGAGGCCCAGGAACCCACAGGAGCCACAGCACGATGCCGAGGCCCAGGAACCCGCCGGTGTACTTGCTCACGGTGGCGCACCCGGCGGCGAGGCCCACCACGAGCCACCACCGCCCATCGCCGGACCGCAGCAGCCGCGCCAGCGCCCACATCGCCGCGGCCCAGAACAGCAGCAGCGGCGTGTCCGGCGTCATCGTCACCGCCCCTGCCCCGACCAGCAGCGTGCCGTTCAGCAACGCCGCCGCGGGCAAGCCGAGCCGCCACCCGGGGAACAACAGCTCCGCCGTTTGCGCCACCAGCACCGAGCCGGCCGCGGCTGACAACGGCGCCAAAAGCCGCACGCCCAGCGCGCTCTCGCCGACCATCCAAGTGCCCGCCCGAATCCAAAGCGCCACCATCGGCGGGTGATCGAGAAAGCCCGGCGCCAGCGCGTGCGACCACACCCAATAATACGCCTCATCTTCCGACAGCGGCGTCATCCCGGCGACGAGGAGGCGGATCAGGGTCAGGATGAGAAGGGCAAGTGCCATCCGCCCCCGATCCGCCGGCCGTGCTGGCGCGTCAAGCCGGGGCGTGTCACTCTTTCGAACGATCATCCCGCCGCGGGATGAATGGCGATTTCGAAAACGGCCGGAGTGCTCCCATGATCTCGTTCATCGGCGCCATCATCATCGGCGGCCTCGCCGGGCTGGTTGCCAAGATGCTGACGCCCGGCCGCGACCCCGGCGGGTTCATCATCACGGTCCTGCTCGGAATCGCCGGCGCGATGGTCGCGACCTTCCTGGGCCAAGCCTTGGGTTGGTACCGGCCGGGCCAGTCGGCCGGGTTCATCGGGGCGGTGGTCGGCGCGGTCATCATCCTGCTGGTGTATCGCGCGGTCGCGCGCCCACGGACGTACTGACCGGGCCGCCGCTACAAAGGCACGCCGGCCAGGCTGCGGCTGGTGCGGATCGTTTGCAGCGTCTGCACGCGGCTCACCGAGGGGGCGCCGGTCAGGCGCTGGGTCAAGGCGTTCTCGTGCGCCGTGTCCCGCGCCACCAGGCGCAGCAGGAAGTCGCCGCCGCCGCGTATCATGTGGCATTCCCGCACCTCGGGCCATCTCGCCACCTCCGCCTCAAACGCCGAGAGCACCGTCTCCTTCTGGCTGTCGAGGCCGATCAGCGCGAAGAACACGATCTCCCATCCCAAGCGGGCCGGGTCGGTGTCGGCGTGGTAGCCGCGGATGATGCCGGCCTCCTCCAGCCGCCGGACCCGGCGCAGGCAGGGCGGCGCCGTGATGTCGGCCCGCCGGGCCAGCTCGACGTTGGTCATGCGCCCGTCCATTTGAAGCTCGGCCAGGATGCGCCGGTCGATCTCGTCCAGCTCCGCCACGTCGTCGCCATCAAGCTTCATCAGCCGGTTCGTCCCCTGTGCCACGCAACAATATTACGGAAAGGCGGGCATGAACACCCGCGTGCATGGCCTCGCTTGCGCGGTGCGGTGTCTCTGCCGATATGATCGGTCGAGCCAAAGGAACCGCGTTGCCATGCCGCAGACGATCCATACCCAAGTCCTGATCATCGGCGCCGGGCCGGCCGGCTACACGGCGGCGATCTACGCGGCGCGCGGCGGGCTGGACCCGGTGCTGGTGTCCGGCCTGCAGCCCGGCGGCCAGTTGATGATCACGACCGACGTGGAGAACTATCCCGGGTTCGAGAGCGCCATCCAAGGCCCGTGGCTGATGGAGCAGATGGCCAAGCAGGCGGAGCACGTCGGCACGCGCATCGTCCACGACCTGCTGATGAGCGTCGATTTCTCCCGCCGCCCGTTCCGCTGCGTGGGCGACTCCGGCGACGTGTACCTCGCCGAAACGGTGGTGATCGCGACCGGGGCACAGGCGCGCTGGCTGGGCCTGCCCTCGGAGAAGCGGCTGCAGGGCGCGGGCGTGTCGGCCTGCGCGACCTGCGACGGGTTCTTCTACCGCGGCAAGCAGGTGGCGGTGATCGGCGGCGGCAACACCGCGGTCGAGGAAGCGCTGTACCTGACCCACCACGCCGACAAGGTGACGCTGGTGCACCGGCGGGACAGCCTGCGCGCGGAGAAGATCCTACAGAAGCGCCTGTTCGCCCACCCCAAGATCACCGTGCTGTGGGACAGCGCCGTGGAGGAAGTCACCGGCGGCGGCCAGCCCGAAGTCGTGACGGGCGTTACCCTGCGCAACGTCCGCACGGGCGCGTTGAGCCATCTGCCGGTGGACGGCGTGTTCATCGCCATCGGCCACATGCCCAACACGACAATCTTCCGCGGGCAAGTTGAGCTGGATGAGGAGGGTTACGTGGTCACCAGGCCCGGCCTCACTCAGACCTCCGTGCCGGGCGTGTTCGCGGCGGGCGACGTGCAGGACAAGCATTGGCGCCAGGCGATCACGGCCGCCGGGACCGGGTGCATCGCAGCGTTGGAGGCGGAGAGGTTTTTGACGGTGCAGGCGCAGCCGGCGGCGCAGGCGGCGGAGTAGTCATGGCACTGTGATCGGGATGCCGCCGAGGCGCTTTCCGAGACGCGCGAACCGCTTGTCGAAGGTCAGGAAGCCTTCGCACTCTGACGCAGCCGCCAGATGGAGGGCATCAGCGAAATCCATGCCAGCCTCGGCCCAATCCATCGCCCGGACGACCAGCCCGGCGTCCTCGACCGAGACGCCCGGAAGCCCGGCCAAGGCACGGAGCGCCGGGATGACCTGCGCAGAGGGCAGGCCATACACGCCGCGCAACACCCATTCTGACTCCAGCAGGACGGTCCTCGGCACGAAGACCGGCTTCTGGCCGATCACGGTGCGGGCCTTGGCTGCCTGGGCCGGGTCGCCGCCGGTCAGGTAGCGGACGATGACGTTAGTATCGACCCCGTGCATGCCGACGCTTGGCCTCCGTCGCGATTCCCGCCTCCATGTCCTCGATTGACTTCGGCCCGCCCTTAGTGGGGAGGCACCCGAAGACGTCTTCCGGCCGGGTTGACGCGAAGGCGGTGGCTAGCGGTTTCAGGAGCACACCCTCAGCCGTGTGCTCCACGGCCAGACGGGTGCCGGCGTCCCAGCGCAGTTGATCGCGGATCGCCTTGGGCAGGATCACTTGCCCCTTGGTCGATATGGTGGTTGTAAGGCTGGTCTCAGCCATGTCCATTCCCATGTAAGACGACGGTAAGATGAAATGTTTGCTGCAGCAATGCAAGCTGAACCAGGCTTGACGCTGCGAGTGAAGCAGTTAGGCAAAGCGAGCCTTGAAGGACCGGAGATGATACTCCGCCGCCTCGTTCACCTCGGAACTGCGGCCATAATCTGCCCAGCACCATACCGCTGTGCATAGGCTTCGTAGTTCGGCAAGACAGTGGATAAGATCAGGATCAGCCTCGTCGGACTCTGACCAGGTGACTTCGGACAAATTCGTGATGTCCCATTCCCGCGGGCCTTTGCAAGTCGCTTCCAGGTCTGCCCACACGGCACCGGCACTAGTCAGTAAGACATTGCCGAGATGCGCATCGCCATGCAGCGGAGAAAGCTCATAGGCGAAGCTGCTCAGAGTCTCACGCAGGCGGGCGTAAAGCACGCTCAGGAAGGCGCGGCTGCCTGCGTCAAGCTCCGGTGTTCGCGCTTGAACGGCGAGGATGTCTTGACAGGTGGCAATTGTAACGGTGAATGAGGGAAGCGCACCGCCGAACGGCTCGAAGGCCTTATGAAACCGTCGAAGCGCCTGAGCGGCCATCCGAATGTCGGATTTGCTTTCAGCAGCCCTGTGAGGCACAAACTCCCACAAGGTCATCGCGCATCCGCCTTCAAAATGGGGGCCGGGGTCGATGCTGATTGCCGGTCGGACTGTCGGGGTTTGTCGGGACTCAAGGTATTTTGCAAGAAAAAGCTCTCTGGCAAGGCTTCTACCTGCCTGATACGGAGAGATCGCCGACTGAACTCGGGCAATCAACGGCAATGGAGCAAATCGGATCGTCGTATGTTTCGCAAGTTTGACCACGACTGGTTCTATCGGGCCGATACACAGCTTCGCCGCCACAGTCTTTGCGGCTGCTAACTCCTTTCCTACGGATATCCTCGCTATAAAAAGGTGCTTACGCCGGTTCAGGTCAGCAAACTACCGAAACCCAATACGCAAACCATCCCACAACCAATAGCCACTTGCCCATCTTCCAGTTTAGGCTATCGGAGAGTCCCGCGCCGAGTCGGCGCCGGGTTGATAGGAGACGGGCAAGGGCATGGATTGGGATAAGCTGCGCGTCTTCCATGCCGTCGCGGAGGCCGGCAGCTTCACTCATGCCGGGGAAACGCTGAACCTCAGCCAGTCCGCGGTGTCCCGCCAGATCTCGGCGCTGGAGGAAGCGTTGCAGGTGCCGCTGTTCCACCGCCACGCCCGCGGCTTGATCCTGACCGAGCAGGGGGAAAGCCTGAACCGCACGGTGCGGGAGGTGTTCGCCAAGCTCGCGATGACCGAGGCGCTGCTCACCGAAAGCAAGGAAAAGCCGGTCGGGCGGATCAAGGTGACGACGACCGTGGGCTTCGGCTCCACCTGGCTCGCGCCGCGGCTGCAGGGCTTCCTCGACATGTATCCCGACGTGACGATGACCCTGCTGCTCGACGACACCGACCTCGACCTCGCGATGCGGGAGGCGGATGTCGCCATCCGCATGCACCCGCCGAAGCAGCCGGACCTGGTGCAGCGGCACCTGATGCAGATCAAGTGGCTGGTGGTGGCGCACCCGGACTATCTCAAAAAGCACGGCACGCCGGCCCGGCCGGAGGACCTCGACGACCACAAGATCATCCTGTTCGGCGACTACCGCCCGCCGGTGCCCGACATCGACTGGCTGGCGGAAGCCGGACGCCGCGCCGGCTCGCCCCGGCGCGCGCTGCTGGAGGTGAACTCCATGCAGGCGATGGCGCTGGCGAACCGCTCCGGCATGGGCATCGGCGTGCTGCCGGACTGGATGACCGACGACCTCGACGGGCTGACCCGGCTGTTGCCGGACCTCAAGGCGCCAAAGGTTGAGGTGTACTTCGTGTATCCCGAGGAGCTGCGCAACTCAAAGCGCGTCGCGGTGTTCCGCGACTTCCTGCTAGCCCGGCTGCAGG
>CAXTUQ010000097.1:0-13325 GCA_964247405.1 uncultured Acetobacteraceae bacterium | reverse complement strand
CGTCAGGACCCTGTGACGTAGCGGGCCATGACCGCCGCCGCACGGCCCGGCAGCCAAAGCCGAGGCACGTCGGCGCCGGCCAGCAATGGCACGTCCATCGCCGGCACGCCCTGACCGGACACGGTGAGCTTGCCCAGCACGTCGCCGCGGCTGACCGGCGCCGGGATGGGATTGTTGTACTCGACCTCGATCCTGGCACTGCGACGCCATTGCCGGGGCATGGTCAGCACCAAGTCCTGCGCGCCCACCAACGGCACGGTCGGCCGTGCGCCCAGCCAGACCTTCGCCTGCTCAACCGTGTCGCCCGCGGCGAACAGCGTCACGTTTTCGAACTCCCGGAAGCTCCATTCCAGCAGCCGTTCGCTCTCCTCTGCCCGCTGATGCATCGAGGTGAGGCCGTTCACCACGACGATGACCCGGCGCCCGCCCCGCGCGCTGCTGGCAACCAAGCCGTAACCGCCCTCTTCGGTGTGACCCGTTTTCAGGCCGTCCGCGACACCTTTCTGCACGAGGGGATTGCGGTTCTGCTGCTCGATGTTGTTGTATTTGAACACTTTCTCGTTGTCGTACTTGTAGTACTCCGGGAAGTCGGTGATCAGGCGCCGTGCCAGCGTCGCGATGTCGCGGCATGACATGCGCTGCTGCGGGTCGGGCCATCCCGTGCTGTTGCGGAAATACGATGCGGTCAGGCCAAGCTCCTTGGCCTTTGCATTCATCTGCTCGGCGAACCCCTCTTCCGACCCGGCCACCGCCTCGGCCAAGACGACGCAAGCATCGTTGCCGGATTGCACGATCACGCCGCGGATCAGATCCTCGACCTTCACCGTCCCGCCCAGCGGCACGAACATCTTGGACCCTTGCATGCGCCAGGCCCGTTCGCTTACCGGCAGCTCTTGCGTGAGCGTCAAGCGCCCCGATTTCAACATGCCGTAGATGATATACGCGGTCATCAGCTTCGTCATGGAGGAGGGCGGCATCGGCGTGTCGCCCTCCTTGTCCAGCAACGTCGCGCCGGTGTTGAAATCGAGGATCAGCGCGAACTTGGCAGCGGTGTCGATCGGACCGAGCGGGGTGGCCGCGGCCGTGCCGGCCGGTGCCCCTTCGTGGCTCCGCCCACGCGGAGGCGCCCGGCGTTGCTCGGCCCCCCTCCCCCTGCCCGGCATGGCCGCGAGCGCCGTTCCGGCAAGCAAAATCTCACGGCGACCCAGCATGGTCCGGTGCTCCCTATGTTCCCACGATTCCCGCATCGGTTACTCCCGCCCGCGTGGCCCGGTCCAGCGCCGCACCTGCGCTTCAAGCAGCGGCTTGACCCAAAAGGCTGACGGCGAGGGCATAGAAGTCGGACGGGTTGTAACGCCGGATCACGTTGAAGTTGGGGTAGGTCATGAAGCCCTCTCCCGGCTCCGCCCCGCTCGGCACGACGACCGCGCCCTGAACGTCGGTGCGGCCGAACTCCCGCCCATCCACCCGTCGCACGCCCGTACGCGTCCAATCCTCAAGGCTCCGGCGATTGTCGCGTACCGCACCGGCCGTATCGAACCCTAGGGGCAGCCGGACCGGCTGCGCCCAAGGCTCCCCGCGACGCCAGCCGTTCTTCGCCAGGTAGTTGCCGACCGACCCGAACACATCGGGTCTGCTGTCCCAGATGTCGCGGCGCCCGTCGCCATCGAAATCCACGGCGTAGCGAAGGTAAGAGCTTGGCATGAACTGCGGCTGTCCCATCGCCCCGGCCCAGCCGCCAGTCATGCGGGCAGGCGCAACGTCGCCTTGGTCCAGGATGCGCAGCGCATTGATCAGCTCACTACGGAAATATGCCGCCCGCCGTCCCTCCCAGGCCAGGGTCGAAAGCGCCTCGACCAGGCGGTAATTGCCCTTGTTGGCGCCGAACGCCGACTCGACGCCCCAAATCCCCATGATGATCAGCGGGTCCACGCCGTACCGCTCCTCGACCCGGGCCAGCAGCGCGCGTTCACGAGCGTAGTTTTCACGCGCCGCTTGTAAGCGGCTGTCCGGCAGCACGCGGGCGCGGTACTCCGGCCAGGTCAGGGTGAACTCCGGCTGGCGGCGATCAAGCTCGATGACCCGCTGGTTCGCTTCTACCCCGGCAAAGGCCTGCTGCAAGGTCGCCTCGCGGATGCCCATGCGCCGGGCCTCGGCTTTCACGCTGCCCACGAAGGCGCCAAAGGAGTCCTGCCCCCAGGCCGGCAGCGCAAAGGCGGCGGGTGGCATCGAACGCAGCAGCGCGCGGCGGGATATCATTGCGCAAGTGTGCCACAGCGCCGTCCCGGCCGGCAACAGACTTGGACCCGTTCGCGCGCCGCGCTGCTGAACGTCGCCTTGGGATACTCGCTCAATTTCGACGATACGCACAGATGACGGGTGCCAGTGGCGCCAATGCAGTGGCAGGGAGCGCCAAGGAGTGGGGGATCGCCCGCCGAGTCGCGCTGACGCTGCGGGCGGGCGAACTCAACGATGCCATGCTCGCCATCAACGAGGCGCCAAGCGTCTGCCGGCTAGGTCCATGGCAGGGCCCATGACGGGCGTGCCGCTGGCCGGCGATCAGCTGAACCGGCCCGTTTTCGGGAACCCGTTGGGCGGCATCCGGCCCGCCTGGCCGCGTGCGCCCGTCCAGTCCCGCAACCCGGTTTCCGTCCGCGTCTTCTCTCCCAGCCGCCAGGTCAAGCCCTCGGCCAGACGGAACACCTTGGCGTCCACCAGCCTGCCGTCCCGATGCTTCTGCAGCAGCACGCCGGAGCCTCGAGACAACTCCGGCACCTCGTTCAGCGGGAACACCAGCAGCTTGCGGTTGGTGCCGATCACTGCGACGTGGTCGCCTTCCGCTGGAATGCAGAGCAACGCGGTCTCGGGCGGCTTTACGTTCAGCACCTGCTTGCCGGTGCGCTTTTCTGCCAAAAGGTCCGCGGCGGGCACGATGAGACCCCGGCTGGCCGAACTGGCCACCAGGTAGCGCAGCCCCTCCCGCCAAACGAACAGGGCGGCCACGTCGTCATCGCCCAGCTCCGCCAATACCCGGATCGGCTGCCCGTCGCCGCGGCCACGCGGCAAGTCGCCGGCGCGCAGCGTGTAGGCGCGTCCATTGCCAGCGAACAGGCAGAGCCGGTCCGTTGTTTGGCAGGGGACCAGCAGGCGCAGCTTGTCGCCCTCTTTGAATTTCAGCTCGGCGCCCTCGGCCAGGTGGCCCTTCACCGCCCGGAGCCAGCCCTTGTCGGACAGCACGACGGTGATCGGCTCGCGTTCGATCAGGCTGTCGGCGTTCACCTCGACGGCCAGCGGCGCCTGGCCCAGCACGGTCCGCCGGGCGCCCAGCGCGCCCTCCCCGAACCTGTCCCGCACCGCCGCAAGCTCGCCTTCGATTTTGCGCCACCGCCGGGCCGCGTCCTTCAACAGCCCCTCAACCTCCCGCTGCTCCTTGGACAGCGCCTTGTGCTCGCGCCGGATCTCCATCTCCTCCAGTCGCCGCAGCGAGCGGAGCCGCATGTTCAGGATCGACTCTGCCTGCAAGTCGGTCAGCGTGAAGCGTGCGACCAGCGCCGGCTTTGGATGATCCTCCTCGCGGATGATCCGGATCACCTCGTCGAGGTTCAGGAACACCGCCAGGTAGCCGTCCAGCACCTCCAGCCGGCGCTCGATGGCGGCCAGGCGGTGGCGGGAACGGCGGACCAGCACCTCTTGCCGATGGTTGAGCCAGGCTTGCAGCACCCCGCGCAGCCCCAGCACCATGGGCGTCCGGTCGGCGGTCAGCACGTTCATGTTCAGCGGGAACCGGCTTTCCAATGCGGTCGCGCGGAACATGGTTTCCATCAACACCTCCGGCTCCACGCCGCGCGACTTCGGCTCCAGCACCAGCCGGACCTGCTCGGTGCTCTCGTCCCGCACGTCACCCAGGAATGGCAGCTTCTTGGCTTCCAGCAGCTCGGCGATCTGCTCGATCAGCCGGGCCTTCTGCACCTGGTAGGGGATCTCGCTGACCACGACCTGCCAGGCGCCGTGCTTGCCCCGTTCGATCTCCCACTTGGCGCGCATGCGGAAACCGCCGCGCCCGGTTTCGTAGGCGTGCAGGATGGCGACCGGGTCCTCGATCAGCGTGCCGCCGGTCGGAAAATCCGGGCCGGGCATGTGGGCCAGCAGCTCCGCCGTCGTGGCCTCGGGATGCTGGATCAGGTGGATCGCCGCGGCGCAGACCTCGCCGGCATTGTGCGGCGGGATACTGGTGGCCATGCCGACCGCGATCCCCGCGGCGCCGTTTGCCAGCAGGTTGGGAAAACCGCCCGGCAACACGACCGGCTCGTTCTCCTCCCCGTCATAGGTCGCGCGGAAGTCCACGGCGTCATCATCAATGCCGGACAGCAATGTCTGCGCGACCTCGGTCAGCCGCGCCTCGGTGTAGCGCATCGCGGCCGGGTTATCGCCGTCAATGTTGCCGAAATTACCCTGCCCCTCAATCAACGGGTAGCGCGCCGCGAACTCCTGGGCCAGCCGGACCAACGCTTCGTAAACTGAGGCGTCGCCGTGCGGATGATACTTGCCGATCACGTCGCCCACGACCCGGGCGCATTTCTTGAAACCAGACGCCGGGTCGAGCTTCAACTGGTGCATGGCATAAACCAGCCGCCGATGCACCGGCTTCAGCCCGTCGCGCACGTCCGGCAGGCTGCGCGACATGATCGTGCTCAGCGCGTAAGCGAGGTAACGCTCGCTCAGCGCGTCCGCGAGCGGCGTGTCGGCAATCGTTCCGGTCAGGTCGTCAGGCATCTCGGCTCCCCTGTCTGGAACATATAGAGAACTACGGACTCGTCGCCAAGGCCGAAACCCGGTCGTATAGCATGTGCCGCGCCGGCGGCAACGGCCGGTGCTGATGCCCGAAGGCATCTCGCGCCAGGAAGTGCCCCGTCAGTTGGAGGCCGTCGCGCCAATCCTCGGCGGACGCCGAGTTCCCGCCCGTAAGAAAACCCGGCAGGCGCAGCAAACGCGGCCGCCACTCGCCCGCCGCCTTGTCCGACACGGCACGGCCGGTCTTCGGCGATACCCAGGCCAGCCCGGTCGTCGCCCCGGACACCGCACAAGCTGAAAAATCCAGCCCGTAGCCGAGTTCTGCCAGCAGCACGATCTCCCAGCGCACGAGGTCCGTCAGCGAATCCGCCCCACGCGCCAGCCCGGCAATCGACTGCACCAGGCCGGCGAACACCTTGGGGTGCGGCTCACGTTCCGGCAGCGCGCCCTCCGCCACGGCGCAGGCGGAAGACAGCATGGCGAGCGGCAGTGGGTCGTCCATCGCCAGCGCCGCGCCGGGATGCACCAACTCCGCCGTCATGGACCCTAACTGGTCCGGAAGCCGGGCGACCCACCGCGCCTGCACGAGATTGCCGGGCTGCCAGGTCGGGGCCTGCGCCCGAGAGCTGCCGCCCCGGGCCAGACCGTGGTGCCGTCCGTATCCTTCGGTCAGCACCGTGACCAGCGCGTCGCCCTCGCTGTGCGGGCGGGCGGCCAGAACGATGGCAGGCGCCTGCCATTCCATCGGTGATGCTACGCCGTGTCGTCGAGGCCGATGGCCCGCAGCCGCGCACCCTCCTCGTCCCAGCCGGCACGCTCCTTCACGTTCAGGAACAGGTGCACCGGGCGTTCGAGCAGGCTGGTCAGCTCCTTGCGGGCGCGGGCGCCGATCTCCTTGATGCGTCCGCCCCCTGCCCCGATCAGGATCGCCTTGTGCCCAGCCCGCGCCACGTAGACCGTCGCGTCCACCCGCACCGATCCGTCCGGCTTCTCCTGCCAGTTCTCTGTCTCCACCGTGGTGCCGTACGGGATCTCCTCTTGGATTTGCAGGAAGATCTGCTCCCGCACCAGCTCGGCCGCCAGTAGCCGGTCCGGCAGGTCGGTGAGGTCGTCGTCGGGATAAAGGTGCGGCCCGGCCGGCACCCCGGCGGCCAAGGCGTCCAGCAGGCGGTCCAGCCCGCCCCCGGTGGTGGCGCTCACCATGAAGGTCTGCTCCGCCGGCAGGATCGCGCTCAGTTGGGCGGTCAGCGGCAGCAGGGTGTGCGCCGCGATCAGGTCGATCTTGTTCAGCACCATCCAGGCCCGCCGTCCGCGCTCGGCAATCTGCCGGGCGATGGCGAGCACCCCCTCCGTTGCGCCCGCCTTGGCATCCACCAGCAGCAGCGTGAGGTCCGCGTCCTCCGCCCCGGTCCAGGCTGCCTTGACCATGGCGCGGTCCAGCTTGCGGCGGGGGCGGAAAATGCCGGGCGTATCGACCAGCAGGATCTGGCTCGGCCCGCGCATCAGGATGCCGAGCACGCGGAACCGCGTCGTTTGCGCCTTCGGCGTCACGATGGACAGCTTGGCGCCGGTCAGCCGGTTCAGCAACGTGGACTTGCCCGCGTTCGGCGCCCCTACGATGGCGACGAAGCCGCAGCGCGGCTCAAGGCGCTCCGTGCCGGAGGTGTCAGGATGGTCGGTCATGTACTCAATCTTTCAAGCAAATCGGCCGCCGCCAGACGCTCGGCCAAACGTTTGCTGCCGGCACGCCCGGTGCCCGTCTGATCGCACGCCGACACGCTGATGACGAACTCCGGCGCGTGCGACGGGCCGCTGCGGTCCACCACCTGATAGATGGGCAACGCGAGCCGCCGCGCCATCAGCAATTCCTGCAACGCGGTCTTCGGGTCCTTTGGCGGCAGCACGAGCGAGTCCATCGCCGGCTGCCAAGCCCGTCGCACGAAATGCTGCGCCGCCGGCAGCCCGGCATCCAGGTATAGCGCTCCGATCATCGCCTCCATCGCGTCGGCAAGCACGTTGGCGAGCTGGCCCACACCGGCCCGCGCCTCGTTCGGCGCGACCGCCAACGCTTCCGACAATCCGGCCGTCTCGGCAATCATCGCCAGCACCTTGCGCGACACCAGATGCGCGTGCCGCGGACCCAGCTCGCCCTCCTGCTCCTCGGGAAACCGCTCGATCAGCCAGTCCGCAATGACCAGGCCCAGCACGCGGTCGCCGATGAATTCCAACCGCTCGTTCGAGCCGACGCCGCGTCGCTCCCCCCGGCGAAGCTGGCCGCGTCGGCCGTGCGCGGCTGAACGATGGGTCAATGCCTCATGCAGCAAGGTGGGACGGGCAAAGACGTGGCCAAGGATGGCCTCGGCCGCCCGATGTTGGGCGGCCGGGTCGAGGGAAGGCTCGTCAGCCGCGCCGGTCAAGTGATGCCGTGCAGCAGCCGGTTCCAGCGGATCTCGAACGGCCAGTCCCAGAATTCCCACCACGGCGCCCAGCCGTCGATTGAGAAGAAGATGAACTCCGCGCGACCCACCAGGTTCTCCACTGGCACGAAGCCCACGCCGCCATTTGGGTCGCGGCTGTCGCTGGAATTGTCCCGGTTGTCGCCCATGGCGAACACGTGGCCGTCGGGCACCTTGAACTCCGGCGTGCTGTTCAGCCCGCCTTCCTCATACATTTTAAGAATGTCATGCTGCCGGCCGTTCGGCAGCGTTTCCACATAGAGCCGGGCAACGGTGCGCGATCCCGGCTCGTCGTCGTCATAGTCGCCGGCGGCCTGACGTGGCACGAGGGTGCCGTTGATGTAGAGCTGGCCGGACTTCATCTGGATGCGGTCGCCCGGCAGGCCGACGATGCGCTTGATGTAGTCGGTTTGGTTGTCGCGCGGAAACTTGAACACCGCGACGTCCCCGCGGTCCGGCAGCCGCCCGAAAATCCGCCCATCGAACAGGTTGGGCGAGAACGGGATCGAATACCGGGAATAGCCATAGCTGTATTTCGATACGAACAAGTAATCGCCGATCAGCAAAGTCGGGATCATCGAGCCGGACGGGATGTTGAAGGGTTCGAATGCGACGGTGCGAATGCCGACCGCGATCAGGCCGGCATAGAAGATGGTCTTGACGTTGTCGATCAAGCCACCCGGTTTTTGGTTCGCCATTATGCAGAGGTGATCCGGTTCACAAGAATGGCGGGATCAAGCCGACGCCACCGGGCCGTGTCAAGGAAGCCCGGCCAGGGGCAACGCTGAGATCACCACCTGGGCGAACGCATAAGGATATTCATCCGTCACTGTCAGTGCCATCGACGGTTGCATCCCGGGCGGCACCAACGCGAGCAGGCGCGCACGCGCTCCTCCGGTCAGCGCCAAGGTCGGCTGTCCCGACGGCAGGTTCACCACGCCCATGTCCGAATGGAACACTCCCATCCGGAACCCGGTGCCGAGCGCCTTGGCGCACGCCTCCTTGGCGGCGAACCGCTTGGCGAAGGTGGGGGCGTGCAGGCTGGCGGTGCGCCGCAGGGCGCGGGCACGCTCGACTGGCGTGAACACGCGCTCCAGGAAACGGTCGCCGAACCGGGTCATCACCGCCTCGATCCGCCGGATGTCGCAAAGGTCCGAGCCAAGCCCCAGAATCACGTGAGCCTCATCACGTGAGCCTCATCAGGTCAGCCCCGCGCCCGCTCGACCTGGGTCACGCCGCTGGCCGCCCGCAGCCCGGCGATCACGTTCGACAAATGCCGGAGGTCTCGCACTTCCACGTCCAGCACGACCTCGAAGAAGTCTTGCTGCCTGTTGGTGATCTTGAGGTTTGTCACCGCGCCCTCATGCTTCGCGACGGCGTTGGTGAGACTGGCCAGCGCGTTCGGCTGGTTCACCGCGATGGCGCTGATCCGGCCGGTATGAGTGGCCGGCTTGCCGCCCGCGAGCGGCAGCGGCGCTTCCCAGCCCACGTCGATGAAGCGCTCCGGCGTCGCGGCGAAACTTTCAAGCGTTTGGCAGTTCCTGGTGTGGATCGTGACGCCCTTGCCGGTCGTGACGATCCCGACGATCTGGTCGCCCGGCAGCGGATGGCAGCACCCGGCATAGTGCACCGCCATGCCCGTCACCAGCCCGGTGATCGGGATGCCTCCGTCGCGCGCCGCCACCCGGCCAGGCCGCGGCGGCAGGCTCGGCAACATGCGCGGCGCCCGCGGCGCCTGACGCAGTTCCGGATAGGCCGCGTGCACGACATCCTTCGGCCCGATGTTGCCGTTGCCGACCGAGACGTACAGGTCATCCAGCGACGCCGCCTTGAGGCCCTTCAGCCCGGCCTCCAACACCTTTTCCGACCCGTCCAGGCCCTCCTGCCGGAACGCCTTGGCCAGCGCCGCCCGGCCGGCGTCAAGGTTGTTCTGCCGTTGCTGCTGGGCGATGTAGCGCCGGATGCGCGCCCGCGCCTTGCCGGTGACGACGAACCGCTCCCACGCCGGGGACGGCACGCCGTCGCGCGCCGTCATGATCTCGACTTGGTCGCCGTTCTGCAACTCATGCCGAAGCGGCATTAGCCGCCCGTTCACCTTGGCGCCCACGCACTTGTCGCCGACCTGGCTGTGCACGGCATAGGCGAAGTCGATGCTAGTCGCCCCGCGCGGCAACTCGATCAGTTGCCCCTTCGGAGTGAAGCAGAAAACCTGATCCTGGTACAGCTCAAGCTTGGTGTTCTCCAGGAACTCATCCGCCGCCTGCGAATTCTCAAGGATTTCCAGCAGGTCCTGCACCCAACGGAACCGCTGCAGCTCGCTGGAGGAGGCATCTTGCTGTTTGTAAAGCCAATGCGCCGCGACCCCGTTTTCGGCCACGTCGTGCATGTCGGCCGTGCGGATCTGCACCTCGATCTTCTGGTTGCGCGGTTCCCGCAGGGTCACGCCAGTATGCAGGCTGCGATAGCCGTTGGACTTCGGCGTCGAGATGTAATCCTTGAACCGCCCGGCGATCACCGGATACGCGGCATGAACTGCCCCCAGGGCGATGTAGCAGGCGTCACGGGATGGCATCACGACGCGGAATGCCATGATGTCCGACAGCTGCTCGAACGCCACGTTGCGGCGCTGCATCTTCTCCCAAATCGAGTAGGGCGATTTCTCGCGCCCGGTGATCTCGATGGGTGCCGCGCCACCCTCGGCACAGACGCGATGCAACTCCTCCCTCACCTCTTCGATCACGTCCGCGCCCTGGCCGCGCAGGAAGTTGAGCCGGGCCTGGATCGTGTCAAACGCTTCCGGCTCGATTTGCGCGAAGGCCAGCGTTTGCAATTCGGTCTTCAGCGCGTCCATGCCGATCCGCTCGGCGAGCGGCGCGTAGATCTCCATCGTTTCCCGCGCCGTGCGCATCCGGCGCTCGGGGCTTTGCACGTAGTGCAATGTCCGCATGTTGTGCAGACGGTCGGCCAACTTCACCAGCAGGACGCGAATGTCCTTGCTCATGGCCAGCACCAGCTTACGGAAGTTCTCCGCTTGCTTGGTGCGATCCGATTGCAGCTCCAGCCGGGTCAGCTTGGTGACACCATCCACCAGCCCGCCAATGGCCGGGCCAAACTGCCGCTCCAGTGCAGGGAGCGTGACCGAGGTATCCTCGATGACGTCATGCAGCAAAGCAGTTGCGATGCTTGCGGTGTCCAAGCGGTACCCCGCCAGGATCTCCGCCACCGCGATGGGATGCGTGATGTAGGGGTCGCCGTTTTCCCGGGTCTGCTGTCCATGGGCCTGTGCCGCGAGCGAATACGCCGCATCGAGCAGATCCGTATCCGCCTTGGGATCGTAGGCCAGTATCTTGCCAGTTAGCCGGGACCGGCATTCGGGCAGGCTGCCCGGCTTGACAAGGTCAGACCGGGTTTCGGACGAGGCCAGGCCATCGGGCGCGCGAACGAGGTACGGCGCGCGACCCATCACGGCTGCCCCCCGTTCGTGAAGTCCAGTTTAGCGGCGCGAACGGCCGCCAAGCTCCGCCTCGATGGCTGCCTCGATATCGTCCGGCGAAAGATCGCCAACCGGCATCGCCGAGGCCTCTTCCTCTGCCGACACGTCTTGCAGGCCGAAGATGTTCTGGTCTGTCGGGATTAGATCCAGCACCTCTTCGTCCGCAGGCTCCGGCTCCGGCGAGCGGGACAGCGACTTGATGAGATCCTGCTCCAGAAGCGGCAACGCGACCGTCTCCTCGGCGATCTCGCGCAGTGCCACGACCGGGTTCTTGTCGTGGTCGCGGTCAATCGTCAATTCCTCGCCACGGCTCAAGTTACGGGCGCGCTGCGCGGCGAGCAGGACAAGCTCAAACCGGTTTGGAACTTTTTGAACGCAATCTTCTACGGTCACGCGCGCCATGCGTCCAGCCTCCGCCGTTGGTATCGGTTGAACAGTCCATTTAAGCGAAGACTACGCATTCAGCAAGGGCCGCTTACATTACCTGAATATCCTGGCCTGACACCGCCTCCAGCATCGTGGCGACGCTCAGGTGGAGCACGGGGTGCGTCCAATCCGGCCGGATGTCGTCAAGCGGGGCCAGCACGAAAGCGCGGTCCTGCAGCCGCGGATGCGGCAAGACAAGCTTCGTTGTCGCCATGACCCGGTCGTCCATCGCCAACAGGTCAAGGTCCAAGGTCCGAGCTGCGTTCGGCACGCCGCGAACCCGGCCCGCTTTCGCCTCGATGGCGTGCAGCGTTTCCAAGAGGCGGCAAGGCTCGGCGGCGCCGCTCAGCCAGGCCGCGCCGTTGACGAAGCGGGGCTGGTCCGACGCGGGGACCGGCTGGGTGGCGAACCAGCGCGATACCCTCCGCAGATCAAGGCCGGGCAACTGCCCTAGCTGCGTGGCCGCCCATTGGCAGGTTTCCAGCGGCGTGCGCCCCTTGGCGGAGGCAAGGTTGGCGCCAATCGCGACCAAGATCGTCTGGAACATCCCGCAAGCTTCCCATCAAGGCTTGACCGTTCACGCGGCGGGCGGCATCCCGCTTGGGCATGAACAACCAGACACCCCGCCTGTCCAATGCCGATTGAGCAGCCCCCGCGCGATTGCCCGCTCTGCCCCCGGCTGGTGGCCTACCGCCATGCCAACCAAGAGAGCCACCCCGACTGGTTCAACGGTCCCGTCCCAAGCCTCGGCGATCCCGACGCCGCTATCCTGGTGGTCGGCATGGCGCCCGGCGTCAAGGGCGCCAACCGGACCGGGCGGCCGTTCACCGGCGACCATGCCGGCATCCTGCTTTATGAAACCCTGATCCGCTTCCGCCTGGCAACCGGCACGTATGACGCCCGGCCGGATGACGGCATGAAACTCCACGGCTGCCGCGTGGTGAACGCAGTGCGCTGCGTGCCGCCCGCCAACCTGCCGCAGCCCGTCGAGGTGCGGACCTGCAACCGCTTCCTCGCCGCGGAGCTGAAAGCCCTGCCTAAGCTGCGGGCCGTGCTGGCGCTCGGCGTCCTGGCCCATGCCGCCGTCCTGCGCTCTTGTGACATCCCCACGGCCCGCATCCGTTTCCAACACGGGAGCGTGACCGAGTTGCCGGGCGGCTTGCTGCTGGCGGACAGCTACCATGTCTCCCGCTACAATACGAACACCGGCCTGCTGACGCGCGAGATGTTCGAGCAGGTGGTATTCGACCTCGTGACGCGGGTCACAGGCAAGGCGCCGACGCCCTAAGCCCGGCTCATCGCCGCCTGGATCGCGGTGGCGAGGCGGCCGCGGTCCGGCTCGTCACTCGAACCGAAGGTCCCGGCGATAGCGCCGTCCCGCCCGATCAGCACCTTGTTGAAATTCCAGTCCGGCTCCCATCGCCGCTGCTCGCGCACCCAACGGTAGAACGGCGACGCATCGGCGCCGCGCACGTGGCCAAGGCCGGCCATGGGAAAATCGACGCCGAACGTCGCCTCGCAGAACGCCTTGACCTCGCCGTTCGACCCGCTCTCCTGGCCGAAGTCCTGGCTGGGCACCCCAACCACCGCAAACCCCTGCGGCGACAAGCGCCGATGCAGGGCCTCCAACTGGCGGTACTGCGGCGTAAAGCCGCAGAACGAGGCCGTGTTGACGATCAGCAGCACCTTGCCTTGGAACGCTGCCAATCGCAGCACGCCTTCGTCGATGGAGGGAAACTCGAACGACCATGCCGTGGCCGGTGGCTGCCCTGCCGCCGTGCCGGCCAGCGCCGCGGCGCCGATCAATGCCGCCCGTCGCGAAATGCCCATGCTGCCCGTCTCCTTCATCGCTGCTTTGCATTTAGGCGGCGTGACGGCTGGAGCAACGGTCAGCCTTTCTCCCGCATCAGCCGGGCCTTGTCGCGCTGCCAGTCGCGCGCCGCGATGGCCTGCCGCTTATCCTGCTTCTTCCCGCCCTCGCCCACGCCCAGCAGCACCTTCGCTACGCCGCGGTCATTGAAATGGATTTGCAGCGGCACCAGCGTCAGCCCGTCCCGGGTCGAAGCGCCGATCAACTCGCCAATCTGCTTGCGCTTCAGCAGCAGCTTGCGCGGCGCCCGCGGCTCAAACCGGGACAGCACGCCGGCCTGGTACTCCGG
>CAXTUQ010000096.1:0-13354 GCA_964247405.1 uncultured Acetobacteraceae bacterium | reverse complement strand
GCCGAAGTACATCACGCCCACGCGATCGCTGATGTACTCGACCACCGCCAGGTCGTGCGCGATGAACAGAAAGGTGAGGCCGAACTCCCGCTGCAAGTCGGAGAGCAGGTTGAGCACCTGGGCCTGCACCGACACGTCGAGGGCCGACACCGGCTCGTCGGCCAGCACGAACTTGGGGCGCAGCGCCAGGGCGCGGGCGATGCCGATCCGCTGGCGCTGGCCGCCGCTGAACTCGTGCGGGTAGCGGGCCAGGTGCTCGCGGCGGAGGCCGACGATCTCGGCCAACTGCTCCACCCGGCCGCGGGTTTCGGCCCGGCCCAGGGCTCCCTGGATCACCAAGCCCTCCGCGATCAGGTCGAACACCTTCATGCGGGGGTCGAGCGACCCCATGGGGTCCTGGAACACCATCTGCATGTGCGGCCGCAGCGCCTTCATGCGCGACGGCGGCGCCGCGAGGATGTCCTCGCCCTCGAACATCACCTGCCCGGCATGGTACCGTTCCAGCCGCATGATGGTGCGGGCAAGCGTCGTCTTGCCGGACCCGGATTCGCCCACCAGCCCGAACGTCTCGCCGCGCCTGATGGCGAACGACACGCCGTCCACCGCCCGGACCGCCCGGCGCGTGCGTCCCGGCCATCCGCCCGGCACCGGGAAATGCGTCTTGAGGTCCCGCACTTCGATCAGCACGTCTCCCGGCGGCGCTGTGGCCTCGTCCACCGTCAATACAGCCAGCAGGCGACAGCCCGGCCGTCGCCGGGGTCGCGGGGGGCGGGCATGGCCGAGCACACGTCCATCGCGCGCGGGCACCGGGGCTGGAACGGGCAGCCCGGCGGCATGCGCAACGGGCTGGGCACCGTGCCGCCGATCGCGTCGAGCCGCCGCCCGCGCTTCTCCGGCCCGGGAATGGAGGCGAGCAGCCCGCGCGTGTAGGGGTGCCGCGGGTCGCCCGTCACCTGGGCGGCGGTGCCGCGCTCCATCACCCGTCCGCCATACATGACGACCACCTGCTCGCACATGTCGCGCACGACGCCGATGTCGTGGGTGATCAGCAGGACCGCGGTGTTCACCCGCTGCCGGAGCGCCTGCACCAAGTCCAGGATCTGAGCCTGGATCGTGGCGTCCAGCGCCGTCGTCGGCTCGTCGAGGATCAGCAGCCGCGGCTCGTTGGCCAGCGCCATGGCGATGGTGACCCGCTGGCGCATGCCGCCGCTCAGCTTGTGCGGGTAGTCGTGCACGCGGCGCTCCGGCGCCGGGATGCCGACGGTGCGGAACAGCGCGACGGCGCGGTCCATGGCTTTGGCCCGGCTCATGTCCTGGTGCGCCCGGATCGCCTCGACCACCTGGGCGCCGACCGTGTAGACCGGGTTCAGGGCGCTCATCGGGTCCTGGAACACCACGCCGATGTCCCGGCCCCGGATGGCGCGGATCTCGCGCTCCGGCAGGGCGGTGATGTCGCGGCCGGCGAAGCGGATCTGGCCGGCCGCCACGAACCCCGGCGGCTCGACCAGCCGCAGGATCGACAGCGACGTGACGCTCTTGCCGGAGCCGGATTCGCCGACGCTGCCGAGGCTCGCCCCCGCCTCGACATCGAAGCTGACGCCATCCACCGCCCGCACCAGCCCCGCGGGTGACCGGAAATGCGTTTGAAGGTCCCGCACCTCAAGCAAAGGCGGCCCGGCCCCGGTCAATCCCCACGGCCCAGCGGCGGCCGGGCCATGCGGACGGCGCCGCCCTGCAGCACCAGCCGCACGTCCCGCAGGCAGCCGAGGTCGTCGAGCGGGTTGCCCGGCACCGCGATCACGTCGGCCAGCTTGCCGGGAACCAGCGTGCCCACGTGGTCGCCGATCTCGATCACCTCCGCAGCCCGGCCGGTCGCCGCAACCAGCACCTCCATCGCTGGCAGCCCAGCCTCCTGCATGAGTTCCATCTCAAGCGGCAATCCCTCGATGGGGGTGAAACGCCATCCCGCGTCGGTGCCGGCGACGTGCTTGACCCCGGCCTCGTGCAGCTTGCGGAAATGCGCCATGTTCTGATCGTGCATCCGGCGCCAGCGGTCGAGCAAGAGCTGCTCCTGCGTGGTCCGGTCCGGTTTGACCGACAGCGCCTTGAGCATGTATCCGCCCACAGCGAGCGTCCCGGTGACGGGCACGCCGGCGCGGGCGACTTTCTCGGCGGTGGCCGGCACGAACTGCTGGTCGCCGGCCCGGTTCATCAGGAAGTTGGCATGCTCGATCTGGTCGGCGCCGGCCTCGACCGCATCGTCGATGGAGGCGGCGCAGAGGCAATGCGCCACCGCCTTGCGGTCCAGCCGGTGCGCCTCCTCCACCAGGGCCGCCAGCTCGTCGCGCCGGAACGCCGGGAGCCAGGACATGGTGCCCACCGTGCCGCCGCCGCTTGCCATGACCTTGATGAAGTCGGCGCCCAGCTTGGCCATCTCGCGCACTTTGCGCCGCACCCCCTCCACCCCGTCGGCCTCGCCGCCCAGGTACCAGGTGTGCCCGCCGGTGATGGTGATGGGCTGCCCGCCCGCGACGATCCGCGCGCCGTGCCCGTGGCCCAATTCCATGGCGCGGCGGACCTGGAACACGGTGCTGCGCGCAGCGCCCATGTCCCGCACGGTCGTGATCCCCGCGGCGAGCGCCCGGGTGACGGCGAACGCCGCCGTGGCGACGAGGACGCCGTCCGCCTCCTGCACCGCCTGCTCCAGCGTGCTCCCGTCGCCGGGGAGGTTGAGATGCACATGGGCGTCAATCAGGCCGGGCAGCAGCGTGCAGCCGCGGTAGTCGAGCACGGGGGCGTCCGGCGGGACGAGGCCCCCGAACGCCTGGCCCCCGAACACGCCCGCGACGCGGCCCCCCTCCACGAACAGGACAGCGTCCGGGACAGGCGCCGCCCCGGTGCCGTCGATCAGCCGGTCCGCCCGGATCAGCATGGCTCCGGCGCCGTGACCCGGCGTCATTCGGACAACGACGCCGCGCCGAGGTACTCGAAGCCGCCCCCCGAATAGGTCAGGCCCGTCAGCGCCTTCGAGGTCATCACGAGATCAACGTTCTCGTGGATCGGCATCTCAAGCGCCTGGTCCATGATGAGCTTCTGCACCTGATGGTAGATGTCCTCGCGCTTCCTCGTGTCGGTTTCCCCCTGGCCCTGCTTGATCAGCGCGGTGAGCGCCGGGTCGCTGTAGTGGCTCCAGTTGAAATATTGGTCCGGGAGGAACCACAGGTGCAGCGCGTCCGGATCGACGGCGATGTACTGCAAGGGCGTGAGCGACATGTCGCCCTTGATGTTGGCCGCCAGCCAGGCCGGCACCGCAAGCTGCTGGACCTGGGCGTCCATGCCGGCCTTGCGCAGATAGCCCTGGATGGCCTGGGCGATCAGCGGGTACTCAGGCACGGTGGAGATGGCGGTCATCTTCAGCGCGAGCGGCCTGCCGCCCTTTTCCCAGAACTCGCCGGCCCGGGTCCACCCGGCCGCCTTCAGGGTCGCCTCCGCCTTCGCGGGATCGTAGGGATAGGCGTCTTCCAACGTGGGGTCGTATCCGGTCATGCCCTTCTGCAGCGGCGTGTTGCTGGGCGCGAACACCCCGGCGTCGGCCAGTTGGATGGCGCCCTTCTTGTCCACGGCGTAGAGGATGGCCCGGCGGACCGCGACGTCGTCCGTCGGCCAGGCGGAGGCGTTGATCGGCGCGAAGATGCCAAGCCCGGTGATCGGCACCGGGACGGAGGCGTAGCGCCCGCTCTTGCCCAAAACGTTCCAGAAAATGCCCGGCGTTTCCTGCATCATCTGCGACTGGCCGCTTTGGAACTGGCTGACCCGCGCCTGGGAACTCGGGACGATCTGGAAGGTGACCTGGGCGATGTCGGGCGGGCCGCCATGGCCGACGGCCTCTGGCCCCCACTGGTAGGCCTCGTTCCGCTTGAGCACGACGTTCTGGTTCGGCGCGTAGCTGACGAAGGCGAAGGGGCCGGTGCCGACCGGGTGCAGGCCGAGGTCCGCGCCGTACTGCTGGATGGCCTTGGGCGACTGCATGCCGAGGTAGGGCTCGCCCAACTGCGCCAGCAAGGGCGCGAACGGCGTGCCGCAGGAGATCTGCACGGTGAGCCGGTCAACCGCCTTCGCCGTGGTGCAGGGACCCAGCAGCGCCATGCTGATCTTCGACTGGGTGCTCGTGTCGGTGATGTAGGCGAAGTTGGCCACCACGGCTTCCGCGTCGAACGGGGCGCCGTCATGGAAGGTGACGCCGTCGCGCAGGGTGAATGTGTAGGTCTTGCCGTCGTCGGAGACGGCCCACTTCGTCGCCAGGTGCGGCGTGATTTTGAAGTCGGGGGTGAGCCAGACCAGCGTGTCGAAGATGTTGCGGTCGATCGGGCCGACGTCGCGGGCGCCGGTCGCCGCCGGGTTCAGGGTGTCCACCGGCTCGCCCCAGCCGATGACCAGGTGGGCGTCCCGGTTGACGCCCGCAGCGGTGGCGGCTTGGAGGCCGCAGGTCAGGCCCGCCACGGCCAGGGTCGCCAAGGCCGGGGCCGCCCGCAGCGCGGCCTGCATCGGGAAGCGGGGTGTTGGCCTGGGCATGGCAAGCGTCCTTATGTGGGATCAGCCGCGGCTGAGCGTCGGGTCGGTCTCGTCGCGCAGCCCGTCGCCGATCAGGTTCACGCCGACGACGAACAGCGCGAGGAACAGCCCGGGGAACACGGTGATCCACCAGGCCACGGTGATGTAGTTCTGCCCATCGTTCAGGATCGCGCCCCACTCGGCCGCGGGCGGCTGCACGCCCAGGCCGATGAAGCCAAGAGCCGCGATCCAGAGCGCCGCGATGCCGAGCCAACTGGTGGTCAGGACGATGATGCCGGAGGCCACGTTGGGCAGGACATGGCGGAGCATGATCCGCCACGGCCCGGCGCCGAGCGTGACCGCGGCGTCCACATAGGGAAGGTTGCGGACCTCGGCCGTGGCGCCCTCGACCAGGCGCGCATAGACGGGGGTCAGGATGGCGGCGATGGCGACGACGCCGTTCAACAGCCCCGGACCCAGCACGGCCGCTACAGCCAGGGCCAGCAGGATGCCGGGAAAGGCGAGCAGCAGGTCCACGAGGCGCATGATGGCGAAGCCGACGGGTCCGCGGACCGTGCCGGCGACCAGGCCGAGCGTCGTGCCGACGACGGCCCCGATCAGCACGACGCAGAGGCTGGCGAGCATCGTCGTGCGTCCGCCGTACAGCACGCGGGCCAGCATGTCGCGGCCGAACGAGTCGGCCCCCATCAGGTGCTCGGCCGAGGGCGGCGAAAAGGCGAGCGCCGGGTCCTGCAGGTCCGGATCGGCCAGGTGCAGCAGGGTGGGCGACAGCACCAGCAGGAGGAGCACGGCCGTGATCGCCAGGCCAAGCGACAGGCTGCGGTGCCGGAGGGCGCGGCGCAGCGCATCCGCCCGGCGGCCCGGCGCCGGCAGGTCCCCGGCGGCGCCAGTGATCGCGGAATCAGTGATCGCGGCCACCGTGACGGAGGTGTTCGGGTCGATGTCGTGCTGCGTCGCCATCGCCCTACCGACCGGCGATGCGGGGATCGAGGACGGGATAAAGCAGATCGACCACGAAGTTGGTCAGCGCGTAGAGCACCGCGATGATCAGCACCACGGCCTGCACCGTGAGATAGTCCTTGCCGAGGATCGCCTGCACGAGCAGCCGCCCGATCCCCGGCCGCGAGAAGACGGTCTCCACCAGCACGGTGCCGGACAGGAGCTGGCCGACCTGCAAGCCGGCCACGGTCAGGATCGGCAGCAGGGCGTTGCGCAAGACGTGCCGCACGAAAACCTTGCCGCGGGACACGCCCTTGGCCCGCGCCGTGAGCACGTGGTGCCGGTTCTGCGCCGCGATCACGCTGGAGCGGACGAAGCGCGCGTTGAACCCGATGCTGCCCAAGGCGAGGGTCACGGCCGGCAGCACGAGGCCGCGGAGCGACGTTCCGCCCACCACCTCGAACCAGGGCAGCTCAACCGCGAACAGCAGGATCAGCAGCAGGCCGAGCCAGAAGCTCGGGATCGACATGAAGGTGAGCGAGACGCCCATGGCCACGAGGTCGGCCCGGCGGTTGCGGCGGACGGCGGCGGCGACGCCGATGAGGCTGCCGAGCAGCAAGGACAGCGCCAGGCCCGCGGTCATCAGCTGCAGCGTGGCGGGGAAATTGGCGGCCAGCAGCGAGGTGACGGATTGCTGGTTGCCGTAGGAGTAGCCGAAGTCGCCCTGCGCGACCCGGCCGATCCAGTGGGCGTACTGCCCGTAGATGGGCTGGTCGAGGCCGAGCTGATGATGCAGGCGCGCCACCATCTCGGCATCGCCGGCGTTGGTGCCGAGCAGGACGATGGCAGGGTCGCCCGGGATCAGCCGGATGATCAGGAACACCAGCACGCTGATCCCGAAAGCCAGCGCCACGATCGCCCCGAGGCGCGCGAGCACGTAGCGCGTCATGCCGCCAGGCCGCCGGTCCTCATGGCACGCGGCCCGCGTTCACCGGCGGCAATCCTGGGTGGGCCGGACGGTCATGCGCGCGACGAGACTCCCGCTGTGGACGGAGACGGCACCTGTTTGGGATGCCGAGGACGCTTTCACACGCCTGCATCGGCTGTCAAGCTGGATCGAGGTTGCTGCTGTTGCCGCGGCGGCATTTAGTTAGGAATTACTAACGATTCGTCCCGCGCCACGACCCGTCCGCGCTTGATGACGGTGCGCCCGCCGGGCCGCTGCGCCACCGCCTCCGCCACCGTTTCTGCCGCGACCAGCACAAGGTCGCCGATGCAGCCCGGCGCCAGGCCGTACCCCTCGATCCCAAGCGCCCGCGCCCCGCCGGCCGTCACCACGTCCAGCGCCAGCACCAGCTCGTCGTCGCGCCGCAGGCTGTTGCGCAGGCCCACGAACATCGCGCGCTCCAGCATGTCGGCGTTCCCGTATGGTCCCCAGGTGTCCCGGATGCCGTCGGACCCGGCGCACACGACGACGCCCGCGGCCACCAGCCGCTTGACCGGCGGCGCCGGGCGGGACGCCGGGCCGGTGGTCATCACCGCAACGCCCGCCTCCGCCAGCGCGGCGATGAGCGGGTCAACGACGGCCGCGTCCGCCATGCCGAGGCAGAAGGCGTGGCTGACCACCACGCGGCCCGCCATGCCCAGCGCGCGGGTGCGCTCGATGATCAGCTCCATGGAGAAGGCGCCCATCTCGCCGGGTTCGTGCAGGTGGATGTCCACGCCGCGGCCGAACCGCCCGGCTAGGCCGAACACCGCGTCCAGATGCCCCTTGGGGTCGCGGTCCACCGCGCAGGGATCGAGGCCGCCCACGGTCTCAGCACCCAGGCGGAGCGCCTGTTCCAGCAGCCCGAGCGTGCCGGGCCGGACCAGCAGGCCGCTCTGCGGGAAGGCGACAAGGTCGATGTCCACAAGGCCGGCCAAGGTGTCCCGCGTCGCCATCACGCCCTCGATGCCGGCCAGGCCGCATTCCGTGTCCACGTCCACGTGGCTGCGGATGAAGGTGCTGCCGTGCCCGGCTGACAGCCTGGCCTGCAGCTCGGATTGCCGGCGCGGATCAATCGGCAGCGCCGCACGGACCCGGCGTTCGTTCTCGATCTTGTCGAGCAGGCGCGGACCGACCTCGTTGCGATACCAGGGCAGGCCGAGCAAGGACTTGTCGAGATGGGTGTGCGCCTCGACCAGCCCGGGCAGGGCGATGCGCCCGGCGCCGTCCAGGGTCTGGATGCCCGGTGGAGGCGGCTCCGCCGCAATCCGGCCGTCGCGGATGAGGATGTCGGCCAGGGCGCCGGCCAGCGGGCGGACGTTGCGGACCAGCAGGTCGCCTGTCATGCCAGGGGAGTTCCATTTGCCCTGAAGCCGTCGCTCGCGCGCTTGAGGGCGGACGGCAGCCGGGGTGCGTGGCGGTGCATGGGCAGGGCCTCCGTTGCGGTGCAGACGCTACGCGGCGGCGGATTGGCTGTATACAGCGTTATGGGAGATGGATTGGGGAGAAGGAATGGAAGCCACCTCGCGACGGAGCGTCCTCGCGGCGTCCGCAACGGGCGCCCTGCTGGCAGCCGCGGGCAGGGCGTCCGCTCAACCTATCCAAGCCGCCGCGCCGCCGGACGCCCCCACGATGGACTCCCTGCGCCAACTGATCGAGGCCGCACGCGCCGATTCACCTGGGCTTGCGGACCTGCTGGTCCGGCACCTGCCTGGCTTGCAGGCCGGCGGAGCCGCCGCGGTGCCCCCGTCCGACACCGTGCCCACCGCGGACACGACGACGGTCGGCACCGTGGCGTCCAGCAACGTCGCTGCCGTTTGGGGACAGGATGCGCTGTTCGCGCTGAACTCGGACAAGCCGGCCACGATCTCGATCGACAACCAGGCTCCGGTGCCGATGACGCGCGTGGGCGGGACGGATTATTGGTACCGCCTGGAAACGCTCCGCATCGGCGCCACGCACCGCTTCGCCTTGTTTTCCGGCGGGCGGGATGTCGGCGCCAACGCGGTGGCCGGCTACACGCCGGACAGCTACCCCATCGAGGGCGCGGCGCGCGGCACCCTGTCCGAGAAGCGGACCATCACCAGCCGGATCTATGGCGGCGCGCAGGCGACTACTGGCTTTATGCCAATGCCGGGATCGACACGGTCCGTGGCGCGCCCTTGATGGTCTGGCAAGACGGGCAGAACTGCATGGGCGCCCGCGACCTGATCAACTTCCGGATGCAGGCCGTCACCGACAACCTAATCCACCAGAAGCGGATTCCGCCGATGGTGCATCTGCTCATCGCGCCCGGCACCGGCGGCGAGAAGCGGCCCCTGCGCTTCGCCGGCGAGGACCAGGGCAACGTCATGCGCAGCCTGCAATACGACACCGTGTCGGACCGCTATGGCCGCTACCTGCACGAGGAGGTGCTTCCAGAGGTCGAGAAAACGGTCAAGCTGCGGCAGGACGCGTATTCGCGCGGCGCAGCCGGGCAGTCCTCCGGGGGCATCTGCTCCTTCACGCTGGCCTGGTTCCATCCCGAGCGGTTCAGCCGGGTGCACTCGACCATCGGCAGTTTCACCGGGCTGCAATGGCTGCCGGACGAGAACCTCGACGGCGGCTACATCCTGTCCAACCGGGTCCGGCGCGAGCCCAGGCGCAACATGCGCGTCTGGCTGTCGGACGGGATGAACGACATCGAGGTGGACAGCAATGGGCGTCAGGATCTCTACGTCGCCGGCAGCTGGCCGCTGAACAACATCCAACTCGCCAACGCGCTGAAGACGCGCGGCTACGATTTCCACTTCCGCTTCGGCACGGCGACGCATTCCAGCGCGCAGGGCAGCATGGACCTTCCGGAGTCGCTGAGCTGGCTGTGGCGCGGTTACGACCCCGAGCGGACGGAAGCGGCCTTCGAGCAGGAAGCGACGGAGCGCGCCAAGCCGATCTACCGGGTGCAGATCGCCAATCGTGACGCATGGTGATTGGCGATCACTAAAACGTCCCGGAATGCCGCTGCACGTCGCCGTACCTGCCCCGGTCCGCCGAAACAGCGCCGGGTTGCGGGCGTCGCGCCCCTTTCTGACCTTTCCCGAAAGCGTCAGGATGAAAAAACAACACCATTGGGGATGCGGCATGCGTGCGGGGATCGTGCTTGGGGCGCTGTTGGCCATCCTCATGCCGCCGGCGGCCCACGCGCAAGGCGTGCTGCGGGTCGGCATGCAGGATGACCCGGACGTGCTGGACCCGGCCCGGGGCGGCACCTTCGCGGGCCGCATCGTGTTCGCCGCCTCCTGCGACAAGCTGATCGACGTGGACCCGGGCCTCGCCTTCGTGCCGCAGCTTGCGACGGCTTGGGCTTGGTCCCCCGATGCCCTCTTGCTGACCCTGACCCTGCGGGACGGCGTCCGGTTCCAGGACGGCGCGGCGTTGGACGCAAAGGCCGTGCAGGCCAACCTCGACCGGTATCGCACCGCACCGGAGAGCGTGCGCAAGGCCGAGCTGAAATCCGTTGAGAGCGTCGAAGTCGTCGATCCGCGCACGGTTCGGCTGCATCTGTCGCGTCCCGACGCGCCGCTGCTCGCGGTGCTGGCGGACCGCGCCGGCACCATGTTGTCGCCGGGCAGCTTCGCCGATGGCGCCCGCTCGGAGCTGCCGGTCTGCGCCGGCCCGTTCCGGGTGGTACGCCGCGTCGCCCAGGACCGCATCGAGCTGGAGCGTTTCGCCGCATACTGGAACGCGCCCGCCATCCACTTCGACCGCGTCGTCTTCCGCCCGGTCGGCGACAGCGGCGTGCGGCTGCTCAACCTGCGCGCCGGCCAACTCGACATTCTAGAAGAGCTGGCGCCCACCGATGTCGAGGCGGTGCAGTCCGCCCCAAACCTCCGCCTGCAACGCGCGACCTCGCTGGGCTACGAGACGATCTCCATCAACATCGGCCACCCGCCCGGCAACGCCTCGGCGCTCGCGCGTGACCCGCGGGTGCGCGAGGCGTTGGAGCGGGCCATCGACCGGGAGGTGCTGAACGCGGTCGTGATGAACGGGCAGTATGTTCCGGCCAACCAGGCGCAGGCGCCGGACACGCAGTATTGGAACCCGGACCACCCTGTTCCGCCGCGGGACATCGCGGCAGCGAAGGCCCTGCTGCGGCAAGCCGGGCTGGACCGCGTGTCCTTCACCCTGAACGTCACCAACACGCCCCGTGAGCTGCAACTGGCAGAGGTCATCCAGTCCATGGTGGCCGAGGCCGGCTTCGACATGGCCATCCGCGCGCTCGAGGTGAACGCCCACATCCAGGCGATGAACGCTGGCGACTACCAAGCCTCCGTCGTGGTCTGGAGCGGCCGGGCCGACCCCGATGCCAACGTGTCGTTGTTCCTGGCGTGCGACGGCTTCCAGAACTGGGGCAAGTACTGCGTGCCGTCCTTCGACGGGCTGCTCGCGCGGGCGCGGGCCGTGACGGACACAACGGAGCGGCAGGCGCTCTACCGGCAGGCGGCAAGCGCCTACCTCGCGGACCGGCCGTATCTGATCCTGTTCCACATGACGTGGCTCTGGGCGCACAGCGCCCGGCTTCAGGGACTGACGCCCTCGCCGGACGGCTTGCTGCGGATGCCCGGCTTACGGATGCAGTGAGGCGCGCGGCCTGACAACCGGCGCCGTCAGCTCTCCATCGAAAGGGCGCGGCGCAGCAGCGCCCCCCGGCCCTGCACGAACTCCGTGACCGCCGCCACGAAGCGGTCGAGGTCGGCCGGCGCGACCGGCAGGCTCAGCGCGACCATTCCCCGCCGGGCGAGGTAAAGGCCGGCGGCCAGCATGTCGAAGAAGAACAGCTCGCGCAGGCCCTCTTCCTCCGGCGTCGGCACATGCGGCTGCACGACCGGGCCGCGGCGGAACTGCGGCGCCGCCATGGAGCCAAGCCCGGTGAAGTGCATCGGCACCCCGGCCGCCGCGCAGGCCGCGTTCAGCGCCGCCCGCATGGCCTCGCCTCGCCGGAACAGCCTCTCCGCCACCTCGGCCGTGAAGATCTCCCCCATTGCGACCCGGCCCGCCGCCATGGACAGCACGTTGTTGTTGAACGTCCCGGCATGGGGCAGCGCGCCCGAGAACTGGCCCATGACATCGGCCCGGCCGCCGAACCCGCCGAAGCTCATGCCGCCCGCCACGTACTTGCCGAGCGTGGTGAGGTCCGGCACGACCCCGGCCCGCGCCTGCTGTCCGCCGGCACTCATGCGGGAGGTCATCACCTCGTCGAACACCAGCAGCGCGCCCGCCTCCGACGCCGCTTCCCGCAGGGCCGCCAGGAAGCCGGGCTGGGCGGGGATGCAGCCGCCGCTGCCCAGCATCGGCTCGACGACCACCGCCGCCAGCGCCGAAGCGTGCCCGCGGATCAGGGCCTGCGCGCCGGCGGCGTCGTTGTAGTCGGCCATCACGAAAGGGAACGGCGCGGTCACGGCGCTCGCGCCCGCCACCGGGAACGTCAGCACGCCGCCGTGGTAGCCGCCGCGGAAGGCCAGCACCTCCGGCCGCCCCGTGAAGGCGCGGGCGGCCGTCAGCGCCATCAGGTTGGCCTCGGTGCCGCTATTGGCGAACCGGACCAGCTCCATGGAGGGGAAGCGGGCGCACAGGATGCGGGCCAACTCGACCTCCGCCTCGCCCACCGCCGACAGGTTCAGGCCGCGGCCGAGGGCCGCCACGACCGCGGCCTGGATGCGCCCCTCCGAATGCCCGAACAGCCCGGCGGTGTACTCGCCGCACAGGTCCAGGTACTCGTGCCCGTCCACGTCCCAAAGCCGGCAGCCCTCGCCGCGCGCCATCGCCGTCGGGAAGGGGCCGTAGGACAGGACGGAACGGGTATTGCCGCCGGGCATCACCGCCCGCGCCCGCTCATGCAGCGCCTGGCTGCGCGGCCGGCGCGCGGCGTAGGCGGCCCGGGCCTCCCCGACCGAACTGGCAATGCCGCTGTTCGCCCGCATCGGCCTGCCATCATGGCCGGGCACGCTCCCGTCCGGCGCTTCATGCTCGAAAGACAAGGCCATCCGACTCTCCTGGCCGCAGTGCCGGCACCGTGCCCGCGCGTCGATGAGACAAGCGTTGCATCCACGCTCCCTCCAACGCAACGTCTGCGTCATGCCCGACCCAGCGCCTGCTCTCACGCCGCCAACAGCGTCTCCCCATCTCGGAGCCTGCGCCATGACCCAGCCCAGCCGCGTCCTGCACCGCGCCCTGCGCGGCCCGGCGCTCCCCGTGGCCGTCGGCGGCCAAGGCGCCTGGCTGCACATGGCGGACGGCGCGCGGGTGCTGGACGCGTCCGGCGGCGCCGCCGTGAGCTGCCTGGGGCACGGCCACCCCCGCGTGGTGGAGGCCATCCAGCGCCAGGCCGCCGCCCTCGCCTACGCCCATAGCGGCTTCTTCTCCTCCGAACCCGCGGAAGCCCTGGCGGAGGAGCTGGTCGGCCACGAACCCGGCGGCCTCGCCTGGGCCTTCTTCGTGTCGGGCGGGTCGGAGGCGATGGAGGCCGCGCTGAAGCTGGCCCGGCAGCACTTCCTGGAAACCGGGCAGCCCCGGCGCAGCCGCTTCATCGCACGGCGGCAGAGCTACCACGGCAACACGCTCGGCGCCCTGGCGGCCAGCGGCAACCTGGGGCGGCGCGAACCCTATGCGCCCCTGCTGTCCCAAGCCTTCAGCCATGTCAGCCCCGCCTTCGCCTACCGTGGGCAGCGCGACGCTGAAACGGAGGCGGACTACGCCGCCCGCCTGGCCGCAGAGCTGGAAGCGGAGTTCCAGCGCCTCGGCCCCGATACCGTCGCCGGCTTCGTGGCGGAGCCGGTGGTCGGCGCCACCGCCGGCTGCGTCCCGGCCCCCGCCGGGTAC
>CAXTUQ010000095.1:0-13430 GCA_964247405.1 uncultured Acetobacteraceae bacterium | reverse complement strand
TGTCGAGGCGTGCATCGCCGAATTGCCCAAGTGACCAGTTCATCGCGGCCCGCTCGCTTTCCGACGCCGCGCGCCAGCGAATCATGCCGCGCCCGCGCCAAGCAAGCGGCCTTCGCTTCCCATTCTAGGCTCAGAACGAAATCCGAGCATCCCGTAGCCCCAAAAAGGCGACCGGTATCAGATGGCTGCTGTGGCACGGCAACCAGCGCCGGGCCGGCCAAGGAAACCGCGTTCTTCGAGGACGACGTGGACGGGCTGGCGACCGACGACCCGGGCCTGGGCCGGTCCGCACGCGCCGCGCAGGGTTCGCCGTCACCACCGCCAGCCACGCCGGCAGCCCGATCAACGACGGCGAGCGGTTCCGCTCGGGCGGGCGCATCGCCTCATGCCTGGCCGGGAGCACGGCAAACGCCGCCGGCAAGCGCTTCGCCAAGCGCCGGCAGACGCAGCGGGACCCCCATATGCCGCGGCAAACCCGGACCCGCGCGCTCGACGGCACGCGCCGGCCGCTGTCCGAGCGATGGCGTCCGGGGCTGGCCAACGACAATGGAAGCGAACGAAGCGGCGCAAGCCGCCGCGGCGTGAACACCCCAGACATCCTGATGGTCTCCTGAAAACGGCGTAGCTTGCTTGCATCTGGCCACTCGCAGCGAAGACGGCATTGCCGAAGATCGTGTCGGGGACGGCGTGCCCGCGGATCGCCGCGGCGACGGCCTTGCGATCGAGCGACTTCAGGCTGTTGGCGGTCTTGGCCCAGATCTGCAACGCGCCAGCTCCGAGGGCCATATACATATACATGTACTTGTCCGGTACTTGTCCGGCTCGATCTTGAACTGCGTCTGCATCTTCGACACGAAGTGTTGGTTGGCCGGGTTGCTGGCGAAGGGCTTGGTGTCCGGGAAGCAAACATCCGCGCTGACGATGCCGTCCGCGGCGGGTCCGGCGGTCTGGATCACGCTGGGCCTGACGGTTACCGACCGAGCAGATCAAGCGGGGCTGCCATCTTCGCCTGGGCGTGTTGCTGCATGAAGGCCGGCAGCCTGGCGCCCTCGTTGGCGTTGATGACGATCACGGCGGCGGGCTTGGCGTCCGCCAGGCTGGTCACTTCCACCCGGAAATCGGTCTGCGCGAAGGAAAATCTCTGTGTCGTCGCGATCTCGTAACTAAAGCCGGCCTCGATTCCCTGCTGCACGCCGTTGCCGTAGGCGTCGTTCTGGGTGACGAAGCCGATGCGCCCGGCCTTCATCGTGTGCGCCAGATGCTGCACCAGCACGTCGGCGTCCTGCGCGTTGGAGCTGTTGAGCCGGACGGCGAGCGGGTTGGAGGCGCTGGCCAGGATGCCGTCCGCCTTGGAGATGGCGGTGATGTCCAAGATGCCGGCCCGCGCAAGGATGGGCTGCATGGCCAGGGTGACCGGGCTGTTCCAGCCTTCGATGACGACGGCCACCTCCATCGCGGCGAACTCGTTGGCCTTGGCGACGCCGACCGCCGGGGTGCTCTCGTCGTCCCGGGCCACGATCTCCATTGGGCGGCCCATCACGCCGCCATTCCCGTTGATGATCGCCGCCATGGCCTGCACGACCTCCTGTCCCTGCCGCCCCGCCCCGCCGAGCGGGAAGATGCGCCGACCTTGATCGGCTCCGCCGCCCGGGCCGGAGCCGCGGACGCGGCCCCCGCAATGACGCAGGCGGCAAGCATTGGCAGGATCATAGACGCCCTCCCTCACTGGCCGGCGCCTTGTGGCGCTCGGCTGCTATCGGGCAGCACAGCCCGGCGCTATGGAGAGGGCAAGAGCAAAAGGAGGGGGCGATGGCTGATCTCACCCTGGTCGGTTCTCGCGCACATTCTGCGGCCTCGCTGCTGAGCACGATCAAGATCCGGCAAACAGGCTTCGGCGAGTGCATCGGCACGGAGGCTTCGCTGGACTGGCATCTGGCCGAGTTGTAGCGGCGGCGCGTGCTGCCGTCCTGACCGGTCAGCCCGCCTTCACGATCAGGCCGTCAACGGCGGTGATCCGGGCGCCCGTGCAGATCAGCGGGTTGATGTCCATTTCCGTGATGTCGTCGCGCAGGTCGGACACCAGTTCGGAGGCGCGGCAGATGATGTCAGCCAGGCGCCCGATATCCACCGCTCCGGAACCGCGGAAACCCTGCAGCAGGGCCGCCGCCTTCAGGCGATGCAGCATGGCCTCCGCCTCGTCCGGCTGCACGGGGGCAAGGGCCAGGGCCGAGTCCTTCAGCAGCTCGACCCAGACGCCGCCAAGCCCCACGACGATCAGCGGACCGAACTGCGGGTCCACCCGCGCGCCGATCAGCATCTCGACGCCGGGCGGCAGCATGGGCTGCACCGAAACGCCATCCACCGCCGGACGCCCGGGCAGGTTGGCGGCGGCGTCGAGGATGGCGGCGCAGGCGTCCCGCACGGCCGCGCCGTCGCGGAGGTTCAGGCGGACCACTCCGGCCTCCGTCTTGTGCGGGACGTACGGGCTTTCGACCTTCAGCACGACAGGGTAGCCGATGGCCGCCGCGGCCTCCGCCGCCTCGGCCGGGTTGCGCGCCAGGCGGTCGGCGGTGACGGGGATGCCGTACAGCGCCAGCACCCGCTTGGACTGGCTCTCGGTCAAGATGCGGCCGGAGGCGGCGCGCACCAGCGCCGCCGCCTCGGCCGACGGAACGGTGATGCGCGCGGCGCCGTTTCGTGCCGGCCGGGCGCGAAGGGTGGCGCGGCGGTGCCAGGCGGCCAGCACGGCGAAGCAGCGGTCCATCGAGTGGAACAGGGCGATGTGCGGGTCGGCCTCGCTCTCGGACGCGCCGGGGCCGCCCAGCCATTCGGGCGCCCACACGTTGCAGACGATCTTGCCATGGGCCGCGGCGCTGCCGCTGAACACGCGGAGGCGTTCGGTCGCCGAGGCGTAGGCATAGGCGTGCGAGGTGACGAGGGCGCCGAACGCCGGGTCGGCCAGCAGGGCATCGACGCAGGCGAGCAAGCCGCCGGGATCGGTGAGCACCTGCGCCGTGACATCGCACGGGTTGCGCGGGGAGCCGAACTCCGGGATGCGGCCGGCCAGGATCGCCGCCGCATCCGGACCGGGCTGCGGCAGCGCCACCCCATGCAGCTCCGCCTTGTCGGCCGCCATGATGGTGGCGCCGCCGGAGGTCGCGATCATGGCGACTCCTGGGGCAACCCCCGGGGCTGCCGGCGCCGGCGCCTTGGCGAAGAACGCGGCGGCCTCGACCAGCGCTTCCAGCCGGTCCACCTGCACGACGCCGGCGCGGGCGAAGCCGGCCGCGTAAGCCTCGGCTGGCCCGGCGAGGGAGCCGGTGTGGGACATGGCCGCGGCGGCGCCGGCCCGGCCCGTCGCCATCTTGTAGATCACCAGCGGCTTGCCCGTCTGCCAGCACAGCTCGGCGGCCCGGATCATGCGCAGGGGATGCGCCATGCCCTCGAACACGCAGGCGACGGCGCGGCAGGCCGGGTCGCCCGCGAGATAGGAAACGTAGTCGGCCACGTCCACGTCGCAGGAGTTGCCCGAGGTCAGCACATGGCTGACGGAGGCGCCGCGCTCGACCGCCTGGGCGAGGGAGAAGCCGAGCGACCCGGATTGGCTGACGATCCCGATCGCATGGGACAGCAGCGGGCGGCGGTCCGGCATGGCCGAGAAGGTGAGTCCGGCGCCGTTGACATAGTTCAGGATGCCGATCGTGTGGGGTCCAACCAGCCGCATGCCGGCGTCGCGGGCCAGGACGGCCAGGCGTTCCTGGGCGGCGGCCCGCTCCGGCTTGGCCGTCTCGGCGTAGCCGGAGGCGACCACCACGGCCCCGCCCACCCCGGCCGCCGCGCACTGCGCCACGATCGGCTCCACCGCGTCCCGCGCGACCGCGACGAACACGCAGTCCGGCACCTCGGGCAGCGCCGCCAGGTCGGGGTGGCAGGGCCGCCCCCCGATCTCGCGGTAACGGGCGTTGACCAGGTGCAGCCGCCCGTCGAACGCCCCGAGGTTGCCGATCACCAGGTTGCCGAACGCGCCCTTGCGCTCCGTGGCCCCGATCACGGCGACGCTCCGCGGGGCGAGCAGCCGCACCATCTCGGCCCGGCCGTAGGGCTGGCCGCGGCGCGGTGCTGACGGGGCCTGGCTCAACGGGCGTCCTCCTTGGCCTGTTTCCGCAATCGGCGCGGGCCGGAGCCGCCCGTCAACTGCGCGCGAAGGCGCAGTCCGGCGAGACCGGGCGGATGATCTCGTCGGCGGGCAGCTCCTTCAGGATGGCGTAGTAGTCCCACGGGTAGGCCGACTGCGCCGGCGTCTTGACCTGCGCCAGCCACATGCCGCGGACCGCGCGGCCATCCTTGCGGATCACGCCGCGGCCGAGCAGCGGGTCGTCCATCGGGATGCGCTTCATCGCCTCGACGGCTGCCCGCCCGCTCGCGCGGGCCTGCGCCGGGCCGATCTGCTGCGCCGCCTTGAGGTAGTGCAGCGCGCCCGAATAGGCGCCGGCGTGCAGCAGCGTCGGCATGACGCCGCGGTATTGCGCCGCGAACCGCTTCGCGAAGGCGCGCGTGGCGTCGCTGCGGTCCCAGTAGAACGGCGTCGTGAACACCACGCCCTGCGTCGCCTCAAGCCCGGCGGCGTGCACGTTCGTGATCAGCATGATCCCGGCGGCGATGCGCTGGCCGCCCTGCGTCAGCCCGAACTCATGTGCCTGCTTCAGGCAGTTGCTCATGTCGTCGCCCGACATCATCAGCGCGACCACCTTCGCCCGGCTGGCCTGGGCCGCCACCAGGTAGGAGGAGAAGTCGGTCGTGCCGGGAAACGGGTAGCTGACCCGGCCGGCCACGCGGCCCCCGGCGGCACCGATGAACCGCGTCGCCTCGTCCTCAAGCGAATGGCCGAACACGTAGTCGGCGGTGACGAAGAACCACGTGTCGGCGCCGGACGCGACCAGCGGCCGCACCGTGCCGGCGACGAGCGAGTAGGTGTCGTACGTCGTCAGCACCTGGTTGGGGCTGCAGGCGCGGCCGCTCAGCTCCATCGCGCCGGCGCCGCCGAACAGCGCGACCTTGTCCTTTTCCCGCGCCAGCGTGCCGACCGCCAGGGCGATGGCCGAGCCGGGCACGTCCGTGATCACGTCCACGCCGTCGCGGTCGAACCAACTGCGCGCGACGGCCGCGCCGACATCCGGCTTGTTGCGATGGTCGCCGGCCCAGACTTCGACCCGGAACCCGGCGCCGGGGTTGGCCGCCATGAAATCGTCCGCCGCCATCTGCGTGGCGACCACCGAGCCATGGCCGGCCGCTTCGCTGTACACGCCCTCCAAGTCGGTCAGCACGCCGATCTTGAGCACTGGCTGTTCCGCCGCGCGTCCGCGGCCGAAAGGCAGGCACGCAGCGCTCGCCGCGCCCAGGGCCAACGCCGACCGGCGTGCGACAGTGCCTGGCATCCATCCCTCCCAGCGGCGCTGCTTGCGGCGCCAGCGTCATCGTTGCCTGCAGTGGAGCAACGATGGGGAGCGATGGCAACCCGGCCGCGTCGGGCGCATGAAGCCCGGGTCAAGCCAGCCGGGCTGACTCTGGGCCGCCGCGCTTCTGCGCCGCCGCTAGGCAGGCCAGAACCGCCTTCCTCTTCCGCTTATCGCGCATCTCCTGCCTGCGGGCGCCCCAGCCGCAGCATCAGCGTATTGGCCGCGACCGCGCAGACGACGATGACGAAGGCCACGGCCGTCGTGAGCGGCACGTTGTGCTGCGCGAGGCCGTTCACCAGCAGGAAGCCGAGGCCGCGCTGGGAAGAAAACATCTCGCCGATCAGCACGCCCAACAGGCTGAGCGAGAAGCCGACCCGCAGCCCGTTGACGATGGCGGGGAGGCAGGCAGGGATCAGCACGGACCGCGTCGCCTGCCACGTCGTGAGCCGCATCGCCCGGGACGCGCGCAGCAGCACAGGAGGCAGCGTCCGCACCGCACCGAGGGTGAACAGCGTCACCGGCACCAACCCGTGCATCACCCCGAAGGCGACCTTGGCCGACGTGCCGAGGCCGAAGACGAGCAGCACGACGGGGTAAAGCGTGACCTTGGGGATCGTGTAGAACCCGGCCAGGACCGGCTCCGCGACCTCCGCCGCGAAGCGCCGCAGCCCGAGCACCAAACCGAGCGCCAAGCCGATGGCGGCCGAAAGGGCGAAGGCCAGCAGGAACGCGGCGGCCGTTGCGCCCGCGTGGTCCCAGAACGTGGGCGTGCGGACGAGATCCGCGAGGTAGAGAAACGTCCCAAGCGGCGGCGTGATGGAAACGCCGTGCGTCCAGGCGCTGAGAGCCTGCCACGAAGCGAGCAGGACGCCCGCCACGGCCAGCACGTCGAGCGTCCCGGTGCGGCGGACCGGCGGCGGCGGGAGTGCGTCCTGGGCGGCAGCGCCGCTCACGGCTGCGCCCGCCGCCGGGCAAGCCGGCCCTCCCAAACATAAAGCAGCCCGTTGGCGGCGACCGAGACCAGCAGCACGAACAGCATGAGGCCGTACATCGCCCGGTTGTCGAAGCTCTGGTAGGCGAACGAGATCGCGTAGCCAAGCCCGCTGCCGGACAAGATGAACTCCCCGGCGATGACCCCGATCAGGGCGTAGCTCAACGCCAGCTTGAAGCCGCTGAACAGGCCGGGCAGGGCGGCGGGCAGCACGACCAGCCACAGCGTCCGCGCCCGCCCCAGCCGCTGCATCCGCGCCACCTTGAGCATCACCGGCGATACGTCGTCGAGCCCCGCCAGCGTGCTGATCACCACCGCCGGCGCGGCCGACAGCACCCCGAGCACGACCAGCGGCGCCGCGCCAAGCCCGAGCAGCGCCACCAGCAGCGGATAGAAGATGAAGGTCGGCACCGAGTAGTAGGACGCGAGCAGCGGATCGACGGCCCGGCGCAGGCGGGGCAGGGCGTGCACCGCCGCCCCCAGCAGCGTGCCGGACGCCACGGCTAGCACGAAGGCCAGCACGACCGTCGAGAAGGTCTGCACCACGCTGGCGATGATCTCGGGCGAGCCGAGCTGCGCCACCATGGACGCCGCCATCTCGCTCGGCGGGATCACCGTCAACGGGTCGATCACGCCGGCCCGGCACAGCGCCTCGAGCAGCAGCACCAGGCCGCCCAGGACGCCCGCGCGCACGAGGAGGGCCGCCCGGCGCCGGGTCACGCGACCCGTCCGAGCGTCTTGAGCGACTCCGTGCGCAGCGAGAACCACAGCCGGGAGGTCAGGGCGCCGAAGGCCAGGTCGGAGACGATGCGGCTGTCGCGCTCCCGCGGCCACCCGGTTTCGACCGTGTCGATGAACCGGCCCGGCCGCGCGCTCATGACGCCCACGCGGTCGGACAGCATCGCCGCCTCGTCCAGCGCGTGGGTGATCAGCAGCACGGTCGCCCCGGTTTCCCGCCACAGCCGCAGCAGCTCGTCGCCCATCAGCAGCCGGGTTTGCTGGTCCAGGGCGCCGAACGGCTCGTCGAGCAGGATCAAGCGCGGCCGCTGCACCAGCGTGCGGGCGATGCAGACGCGCTGGCGCATCCCGCCCGAGAGCTGCGCCGGGTAATGGCCGGCGAACTGGGTCAGGCCCATGAAGCCGATCGCGTGATCGACGCGGCGGGCGACCTCATCGGCGGCCAGCGCGGTCCGGCGCAGCCCGAAGGCCACGTTGCTGCGCACGTCCAGCCAGGGAAAGCTCGCATCCTCCTGGAACACGACGCCGACGCCGTCGGGCACGGCGCCCCGCAGGTCGCGGCCCTCGAACGTGACCGTGCCGCTGCTGGGCCGGCTCAGGCCGCACAGCACGTCGAGCAGCGTGGACTTGCCGCAGCCGGACGGGCCGACGACCGAGAAGAACTCGCCCCGCGCGAGGTCGAGGTCGATCGGTCCCAAGGCGTGGACGGGCTGCGCGCCGTCGTAGCGCCGGACGACGCCGCGCAGGCTGGCATGCGGGTCGCCGCCTTCCACCGGCGGCACGGTCATTTCGAGGCGCGCAGGTCCGCCGGCAGGTAAGAGGGATCGACCAGCTTGGACCAGTCCACGTCGCCTTTCTGCTGCCCGGTGATCTGCAGTCCCTCGACCATGCGGTTCATGCCTTCGTAGTCGAAGCGCCCATCGCTCCAGTAGTTCTCGTGCAGCAGCTCGCGCATATGGGTGCGGAACAGGGCGGCGTCGGGGTTGCTGTAGGCGCGGGCGGTGATGTCCCCGGCCTCGTCCGGATGGTCGGCGATGTAGGCCAGGCCCTCGCGCCGCGCGGCGATCAGGCCGCGGATGATGTCCGCGTGCGCGCGGGCGTACTCGGTGGTGGTGATCAGCACGGTCTGCATCATGCGCGGCGACATGACATCGCGCACATAGAACACGGGCCGCACCAGGGCGGCGTTCTGCGACAGGATCATCTCGTCCATGAAGGCCGCATCGACCGCGCCGCTGCTGACGGCCGCAAGGTTCGCGCCGAGATCGCCCGCCGGCACGAGCTGCACCTGCTGCGCCGTCATGCCATGGGCTTTGAGCGCCATCAGGACGATCATGTTGCTGACCGAGCCAGGCGCGGTATAGGCGATGCGCTTGCCCGCCAGATCCTTGAAGTCGTGCAGGGGCGACCCCTGCTTCACCGCCCAGAGTTGGTCGGACACGCTCTGGGTGCCGGCCGCGACGATGACCAGCTTCTGGCCGGCGCTGATCGCCTGCACGGCCGCGGCCAGCGAGACCTCGCCGACCGGGATGCCGCCGGCCAGGGTGTTGCGCACCGCCGTGCCGCCTCCGGACGCGGTCAGGATGCCCGTGACATCGACGCCGTGCTGGCGAAAGAAGCCCTTCTCCATCGCGACTGCGTAGGGTGCGCCGTAGAACTGCCCGCCCCAATGGGTCACGGTGATGGCCTCCGCCTGCGCCGGGCGCGGCCGCGACACCCCAAGCCCTGCGGCGAGGCACAGCGCGAGACAGAGGCTTTTGGTCAGTCGCGGCATGGGCATGGCGTCCTCCCGTCCCCCGTCTTGCGCACCCGGTCATACGCACCTGGCGTCGCAGGGGTGCGCGCATACTACACCCGCCGGGTGGACAGTCCGCAACGTCAATGCGGGACGGGCTGCAGCCTGTCCTCGGGCACGTCCTGGGCGATCGCCTCCAGGCTGCGGCCGTTGGTCTCGCGCCCGTAGGCCCAGGCCAGGAGCGCCTGCGCCAGCAGCGCCGCCGCGACGCCGGCCAGCACCGCGGCGACGCCGCCCGCGCCGTAGAGCGCGACGACCGCGAACGGCACGAAGATCGTGGTCAGCCGGCCGACGGTGCTGGCGATGCCGTTGCCGCGCATGCGGGCGGCCGTGGGAAACAGCTCCGGCACGTAGCCTGCGACGATGACCGAAACCAGGAAGTAGATCAGGGTGAACATCAGGAAGCCGAGCACCACCGCCTCCTCTTGCGATGGCGCCTGGGCGAAGGCCGCGGCGAGCAGCGAGGCCCCGATGATGGAGCGGCGGCGGCCGATCCGGTCGCTGAGCGCCCAAGCGAGCGCCGCCCCGGCCGGACCCCCGAAGGACATCAGCACCGCCTGGCCCAAGGACCGGTTGATCGCCATGCCATGCTGCACCAGGAAGGTCGGCACCCAGGCGACAAAGCCGTAGATCGCGATGCCCAGCACGGCCTGCATGACGCTGCCCACCGCCACCCCTTGGAGGAACGAGGCGCTGGTGAGCCGGACGGGCTGGGCGGGCCGGTCGGGCAAAGGCGGGCGGAGCGTGATGGACAGCGCGGCCGCTTCCGCCTCGACGCCGCGCAGGATCGCGTCCGCCTCCGTTGTCCGGCCCTGGAGGTCCAGCCAGCGCGGCGATTCCGGCATCGCCTTGCGCATCCACAGCACGACGAACGCCCCGGCGCCGGCGACAACGAACATCGGCCTCCAGCCGAACGTCGGGATGACCAGCCAACTCAGCAGCGTGGACGCGAACAGGCCGAAGTTGGTGACCAGCGACAGCAGCGCCGCCCAGCGCCCGCGATGGGTGGGCGGCACGAATTCCAGCATCGTCGCGTAGCCGATGACGATCTCCGCCCCAAGGCCGATGCCGGTGACGAACCGCGCGCCGATCAGCCAGCTCATGCTGGGGGCCGCCGCGCAGGCCAGCGAGGCGGCGCCGAAGATCGCGAGGTTGAATTGGTAGGTGAACCTCCGGCCACGGCGGTCGCCCAGCCATCCGGCCCCGGCCGCGCCGACCGTCATGCCGACAAAGGTCGCCGAGATGAACCGGGCATTCAAAGGCACGGTGGACCACCCATTGTGCACCAGCTCGCCCAGCACGGACCCGGCGAGATAGATGTCGAAGCTGTCGAAGAACATGCCGGCGCCGATCAGCCACAGCAGCCGCCGGTGGAACGGCAGGATCGGCAAACGGTCGAGCCGGCCGGCGACGCCCGCTCCCATCACCCCGCCCGGCCCTGCCGTACGCCGTGACGGCGCTCGAAGGCGTGCACGGCGGGGAAGCCCATCAGGGCGTTCATCTCCGCGAACGGCAGCATGGGCGCGTCGGACCCGGTGCCGATGCCGGCCGCCCGGAGATGCCCGTATGCCGACTGCAACGCGCGTGCGGCGGAAAGGAAGCCGGTTCCGGGGTAGAGCGCCACCTTGAAGCCCATGCCTCCCAGCTCGCCGGCAGAAAGGTAGGGCGTGCGTCCGCCCTCGACCATGTTCGCGAGCAGGGCGGCGCCACGGAAGGTTTCGGCAACCCGGCGCAGCTCCTCAAGGCTCTCCGGACTTTCCACAAACAGGATGTCAGCGCCCGCTTCCAGGAAGCGCTCCGCCCGCCGCAGCGCCGAGTCCAGGCCCTCGGCGTAGCGCGCATCGGTGCGGGCGACGATCAGGAAGTCGCGGCTTGGGCGGGCATCGACGGCGACGCGGATCTTGCCGACCGCCTCGTCCACCGGGATCACCCGGCGGAACTCCGTGTGGCCGCACTTCTTCGGGAATTCCTGGTCCTCGATCTGGATGCCGGCGGCGCCGGCGGCGGCATAGCCGCGCACGGTGCGATCGACGTTCAGCAGGCCGCCGTAACCGGTGTCGCCGTCGGCAATGAAGGGGACCCGGACCGCGCCGGCGACGCAGCGCACGCGGTCCAGCATCTCGGTGAAGGTGGCGAGCCCGGCGTCCGCCACTCCCAGCGCGGAGGCAACCGCGCCGTAGCCGGTCATGTAAAGCGCATCGAACCCGACGCTGTCCGCCATGCGGGCCGAGATGCCGTCATAAACGCCGGGCAGCGTCAAGCAGCCTTCGCGCGCAAGCAGCGTCCGCAGCGACGTGAACTCCGGCATCGTGTCCTCCTGGCTTGGCCTTTGGGCGGCATAGTTGCGCCCTATGGGCAGCTTGTCACGCTTCTGGCGCTTCGGCCACGGAACCAAGGGAGGATCAGGTTGAGCACGTGGCCGCAGCGAAGCGGGACAAGCTGGAACTCAGCCACGGGTTTCGACGAGGGCACGCATCCGGAGCACCGCCGACTCTGGCGCCGTGAACACCGGCGCGTCGATGGCGGCGCGGACCGCGGGGGCGGCGCGGGCGGTGGAGAAATGGGCGAGCATGACGGCGTCGCACCGGGCTAGTTGCGGCGCGTGTTCGGCGACCAAGCGGTTGTGGCTCTCGGCGTCGCCGGCGCGGAGGCGGTCGATGGCCTCGGGCACCACGACAGTGGCGAGCGTCGCGTTCGAGCCGACGCTCGCCACGTATTCGTCGAACTCGGCGGTCATGGTGGGCACGGAAGGGCCGAAGGTGGCGAGCATGCCAAGGCTGGTCCCGGCGGCGACGGCGGCGTGGAACATCGCCTCGTTGGGCTTGAGGACCGGGATGTCCAGGGATGCGGCCAGTTGCTCGATGGCGGGGCCGAAGGCGGAGCAGGTGACGAGGATCCCGTCGGCGTCCATGGCGGCGCCATACTGTCCGAAAGCGACGAAGCGGGCGATCATGCGGTCGGAAAGCCCGGTCTCGCGGGCGCGGTCGATGGTGAGGCCGTCATCCAGCAGGTTGACGGTTTCGGCCTCCGGCCAGGCGGATGCGAAGGCAGCCTGGACGGACGCCATCGCGATGGGAGTGGCATGGAGCAGGACGATCCGCGTTGCTGACGCCATGGCGGTTCCCGGTCGTGCGGGCTGACGCCGCGCTGCATCGTTCTTGTCAGCGCGCACCGTAGGCCCCCGCTTTGCGGAGCGTCAATCGGCGTTGCGGCGGGTCGTGGCCGCTGCATCCTGGCCCGGCCCCGCGTTGACGTCCATCCCAGCGGGACACAAGGTGCGAAGGCTTTCAGTCGCCGTCACGGGGATGGAAGGACCAAGGTATGGATCAAGCCGTGTCGAACAGAGCTGCGCCCGGGGAAAGCGTGCCGGGCTTCACCGGCCCGGAGGCCATTGTCACCAGCCTGAAGCGGACCGCCGTGGCGACGCCCTACCGGTTCCGCGACCTGCTGGCCCTGGACGACTTCGAGCGTCATGCGCGGCGCCTGCTGCCGCCGATGGTCTTCCACTACGTGGCCGGCGGCGTGGAAACGGGGGCGGCGCTGCGCGGCAGCCGGGAAGCCTATGCGGCCTACAAGCTGGTGCCGCGCATGCTGCGCGACGTTTCGGGACGCGACCAGGGGGTGACGCTGTTCGGCCGCCGCTACCATGCGCCGTTCGGCATCCCGCCGCTGGGGGGCGCGGCCTTCGTCGCCTACCGGGGCGACCTGGTGCTGGCCGAGGCGGCAAGGAGGCAGTCGCTGCCGATGATCCTGAGCGCGTCGGCGCTGATCAGCCTTGAGGACGTGCATGCGCGCAACCCGGATGCCTGGTTCCAGGCGTACCTGCCCGGGGACCAGAACCGCATCGACCGGCTGGTGCGCCGGGTCGATGCGGCGGGATACCGCGTGCTGGTGGTGACGGCGGACACGCCGATGCTGGGCAACCGGGAGCACAACATCCGCACCGGGTTCAGCATGCCGATCCGGGTGACGCCGCGGGTGCTGCTGCAAAGCGTGACGCATCCGCGCTGGGCGCTGGGCGTGGTGGTGCGGACCTTCCTGCGGCATGGCGCGCCGCATTTCGAGAACACGGAAGCGGAGCGCGGGCCGCCCATGATGTCGGGCAGCAGCGTGCGCAACACGATCGCGCGGGACCAGTTGTCGTGGCGGAACATCGATGCGATCCGGCGGCAATGGAAGGGGCCGCTGCTGATCAAGGGGCTGCTGTCGCCCGCAGATGCGAAGCTGGCGCGGGAGGCAGGGGCGGACGGGGTCATCCTGTCGAACCATGGGGGGCGGCAGCTCGACCATGCCGTGGCGCCGCTGGACGTGCTGCCGGAGGTCGCGGCGGAGAAGGGCGGCATGGCCGTGATCGTGGACAGCGGCATCCGGCGCGGCACGGACGTGTTGAAGGCGCTGGCCCTGGGGGCGGACTTCACCTTCGTGGGCCGGCCGTTCCTGTTCGCGGCGG
>CAXTUQ010000094.1:0-13675 GCA_964247405.1 uncultured Acetobacteraceae bacterium | reverse complement strand
CGGCCTACCGGCAGGAGGCGCTGGCCTGCGCCGCTAGGCTTGCGGCCGGGCCGCTCCGCCCGCGCGACCTGGCGATGGTGACGCCCCGGGCCGGCACGATCCTGCTGCGGGACGTGTATGGCTGGTTCAGTCGGGTGGAGCGCGGGGTTTATGGCCTCACCGCCCAGGGGCAGGCGGCATTGGAGTGGTGGGGGTCCCGTTAGCGGTGCAGCTTCACGCCGTTGGGCATCGGCGCCCCTGCTTCAAGCATCCAGTCTGCAAAAATAACGTCGGCCAACGGCCAAGGACAAACGCCGGAGAAGCTGGCGATGTCCAGTTCCGTCTCGCTGGCCGCGGCCGTAAGCCCATCGCCCCACACGTCCTCGATCCAGTCGGCGTTCTCCAACTCAGGGCGAAGTCTCGGTGTCCGCGCCAGTCGCCGGACAACTTTCTTCTGCTGCTTCCGGGTGGTGTTGTCCCAACTACGGCTGCGGCGTGCCGGTTGGCACTCCCACTTGGGCCGATGCGCTAACAGCACCGCCATGCGGCTGGCGAGTTCGTGCCCTTCTCTCTGGCCCAATTTCTTGGTCGCGTCCGCGATGTGCTCGACATCAAGTAGATGGAGACGTCCGCGCGTACGACGCCACCGGCCGCCCCCGCACCTGTCATCAATGAATAGGTTGTCTTTAGGTTGACAACAGGTTCTTTATAGCTTAATTCGATCTCTCACCAGGGAGGTTGGAACTTGAGTGGATCAGATGGCGCGCGCACAGTCTGGAACATGGCGAACGGGGAGAAAGGCGATCAACTCCCACACTTAAACTCAGAGCAACCCTTCCCGCCCGATGCTGGTGCCGATGGCTGGATAGCGATGGGATGGCCCGGCATCGGAGACATGGGAATATGGGAAAAAGACTACCGGACCTACGCTGACAAATTCAAGTTGATATATCCACAGTCTGCTGACCTTAGAGTAGGAATGCCTTGGCACTTCGCTTTTACTATGCGCGTTGATGATTTGGTCGTTTGTCCATGTTCATCAGCAAACGTTCTACTTATAGGTCGTGTTGCAGGGCATTATAACTATGGCGGACATATAGAGTTTAAACGACCGAAAGATCTCAGAGTCGATTTTGTTCATTTTCGGCCAGTCCGCTGGAGCAAATCTATTGCAAGCAAGGATCCGCGTTACAGAATGCTTAACCGCATTGGTCAACTTGCATTCTCGCGCTCAAAGAAGACCGCAGAAGAACTTCAGGCCGTTTTAGATCAATCTTAAGACCTAGCACATATAAACCGCAAGACCATGGCGCGCCCTGAGGGACTCGAACCCCCGACATGCGGATTAGAAGGCCGCCGCTCTATCCAACTGAGCTAAGGGCGCGTTGACCCCTGCATACAGCTAATGCGTCCAGTTTTCAGCCCGGCCGTAGCGGAAATTATCGGCATAGGCCTTCGGCTTCATCGGCCGGGTCGCGGGCGGCACCTCCAGGTCGTAGGCGACGCCCTTCTGCTCGGCGAAGGCCACGGCGGCCTCCGCGGTGTCGAAGCGCAGGCGCACCTGGCCCAGCGTGTCGCTGCTGCCCCACCAGCCCATCAGCGGGTCGTTCTTCTCGCGCTCGGTCGGCTGGTATTCCAGCACCCAGTTGCCGGCGCCGGCCTGGCCGGACTGGGTGGCGGTCTTTGGGCGCTGGAAGATGCGGGCACGCATGGTTGATCCTTCAAGCTGGCGGGTCGGGGCGCCCGGACTCGAACCGGGGGCCTCTTGTACCCAAAACAAGCGCGCTACCAGGCTGCGCCACGCCCCGGACCCGGCGGCAACGTAGGTTCCAGCCCTGCGCAACGCAAGGCCGGCATCAGCATCATCCTGCGGAGCGTGCGCAGCAGGCAAGATGATGCGTCTTTTCAGGATGCGTTGCCGAAGATGCGCTGCTGGACCTTGTCGCCCACCCGGATGTCCAGGCGCTTCGCCGTGCCAGCCGCAAGCTCCAGCGTCGCGCGGACCGGGCCGTGGCTCTCGATGGTGGCGAGGCTGCCGGGCACGGTGTCCTCCGCCACCCGGCGGACCGTGCCGTCGGCGTTGATGAACAGCATGTCGAGCGGGCTGACCGTGTTGCGCATCCACATGCCGCTGTCGCGCGGCGCCCCCCAATCGAACAACATGCCGCCATCCGCCGGCACGCTGGGGCGGAACATCAGGCCCACCCTCTGCTGCTCCGGCGTCAGCGCCATCTCAACCTGGAAGTCATGGCGCTTGCCGTCGCGCGTGGTGATCGACAGCGGCTCCTTGGGCAGCTCCGGCTGCGCCGTGGTCTGGGCGTCGGTGTCCGGGGCTATGGCCATCAGGGGCGTCACCATCAAAAGGGCGAACAGGAAGCGGCGGTTCATGCGGGGTGCTCCGAAAGCGTCTGCTCGGCGAGCAGCTTGATGGCGTCGCGCACCGGGCCATCCCGCGGCGCGTCGCGGATCGTGGTGAACCAGTGGCCCGGCGGGTTGCGCCCAGCGGCGCGGTTGTAGGTCAGCCCGCGCAGCACGGCCTCCGCCTCCGGCGTCGTGCGGTCCGGGATGGGGATGCCGTTCAGCGTCGCCCACACCCCGGCCCAGCAGCGCCCAACCGTGTACGGGTTGTAGCCGCCGCCCCCGGTGACGATCAGCCGCGGCGCCAGGTCGCGGACCGCCGCCGCCACGGACCAATGCGCGTTGTTGGACAGCGACAGCCGGGCCAGCGGGTCCTCCTCCAGCGCGTCGGCACCGCATTGCAGGAACACCGCCTGCGGACGGTGCGCGGCGACCAGCGGCAGGATCGCATGATGCAGCAGCCAGGCCATCTCGCTGTCGTTGAACCCTTGGGGCACCGGCAGGTTGCGCGCAGCACCCCCGGCACGGTCGGCGGCCAAGCCGGTGAACGGCCATCGCCCGGCCTCGTGCACGCTGACCGTCAGCACGCGCGGGTCGTCGTGGAAGGCGTCCTGCACCCCGTCCCCATGGTGCGCGTCGATGTCGAGATAGACGATCCGCTCCAGCCCCTGGTCGAGCCAGGCGAGGATGCCCAGCACCGGGTCGTTCAGGTAGCAGAAGCCGCTGGCGCGGTCGGGGCGCCCGTGATGCGTGCCGCCGCCGGGGCAATGCACGACGCCGCCCGCCGTGGTGAGCGCCGCGGACAGCATGACGCCGCCGGCGGAGGTCATGGGACGACGGTAGATCTCCGCATAAACCGGGTTGCCCTCCGCGCCGATCCGGTAACGGGCGCGGTCGTCGTCCGACACCGCCTGCGCCGCCTCCGCCCGCGCCAGGGCTGCCACGTAATCGGGCGCATGGAACCGGGTGACGGCGGCGAGGTCGGCCATCGGCGCCGTGACGAACACGTCATCCGGCAGCCAGCCCATCGCCCGGCACAAATCGGTGCAGGTCGTCACGGGCGGAATCGCTAGCGGGTGGGTCGGGCCGTAGGTCGAGCGGCGGTAGAACTCGCTTCCCACGTAAGCCGGGCGCAGCAACGGGGACGGAAAGCGCCGCAGCGGGTCATGCAGCACGCTTCAGTCCCGTTGCGGCATGCCGTGCGGGACGACGGTGCTGACGATGCTCTGGTCCAGCGCCTCGTAGCCGGCGTAGTCGATGGTGGCGTACAGCTCCGCCCGGGTCTGCATCTGGTCGATCACGTTGTGCGTGCCGCCGTCGCGGCGGATCGCGGCATACAGGATTTCCGACGCCTTGGCCGAAACGCGCATGGAACTGACGGGCCAGATCACCATGCGGTAGCCCATGGCCTCGAACTCGGCGGCGGTGAAGAACGGGGTGCGGCCGAACTCGGTCATGTTGGCGAGCAAGGGCACACCGGGCATCCGCCGGGCGAACTCGCGGAACATCTCGGCGGAGTGCAGCGCCTCCGGGAAGATCGCGTCGGCGCCGGCCTCCATATACAGCTTGGCCCGCGCCACGGCGCCGTCCATGCCCTCGCTCGCGGCGGCGTCGGTGCGGGCCAGGATATACAGGTGCCGCCGCGCTTTGCGCGCCGCCGCCACCTTGGCAGCCATGTCCTGTGGGTCCGCGAGCTTCTTGTCGTTCAGGTGGCCGCACTTCTTCGGCAGCAACTGGTCCTCGATGTGCACCGCAGCCGCGCCGGCGTCCTCGAAGGAGCGGACCATGCTCATGACGTTCAGCGCCTCGCCGTATCCGGTGTCGCCATCGACCAGCACCGGCAACGCGCTGGCCCGGGCCACCTGGCGGACGAAGAAGCACACCTCGTCCACCGTGATCATGCCAAGGTCCGGCAGCCCCATGCTGGCAGTCATGGCGGCACCGGACAGGTACGCCGCTTGGAAACCGGCCGCCTTTGCCTGCAACGCTGCCATGCCGTTATGCGCGCCCGGGATCTGCAAAATGCCGCCGCTTTCCAGAAGTGCGCGGAAGCGGACGCCCGCAGGCTCGGCGGGAATGTCGGCGGCGACCAGGTATGACATGGGACAGCTCCGGAACGCTTGGGATTGCGGACCGTTTATCAGGTCCCGACGGGCGCGTCAGGTGGGGTTGGTTGCACGGCTGGCCCCCTGCCAGTAACCTCCGGCGCACTGAAAGAGGTGACGACATGGACATGACAGGCGAGCGGCGTATTCCCGCGCCCCGGCAAAAGGTGTGGGACGCGCTGAACGACCCTGAGATACTCAAGGTGTGCATTCCCGGCTGCGAGAGCCTGGAAAAGACCTCGGACACCGACCTGAAGGCGACGGCCGCGGTCAAGATCGGCCCGATCGCCGCGCGCTTCACCGGCAAGGTGCAGCTCACCGACCTTCAGCCGCCCGACAGCTACCGCATCAGCGGCGAGGGCCAGGGCGGCGTCGCCGGATTCGCCAAGGGGGGCGCCAACGTGCGGCTGTCTGATGACGGCGCGGATACGCTGTTGCAGTACGACGTCAAGGCGCAGGTCGGCGGCAAGATCGCGCAACTCGGCGCGCGGCTGATCGACGCGACCAGCAAGCAGATGGCCGACATGTTCTTCGACCGCTTCACGGCCACGGTGGCAAGCCCCGCGCCGGACACTCCCGCCGCCGCGGCCGAGCCGGTGGCCGCCTCGGCGGAGCCGGTCCCCGCCAACGTGCTGCCCCCCGCAGGGCCGGACGCGCTTGCGGCCGTCGAAGCACCACAGCCGGCGGTGGACCGCGCGCGGGCCAGGGAAGCCGCCACCGTCGCCGCGACGGCGACGCCGCAAACGCCGCTGTCCGAAAGCGTCGGCAATCCCATCGGCGAGGGCGAAGCGCCGAAGCTGCAGACGCCGGTGCATCTGCCCAAGGCGGCGCCCGCCGCAATCAGCATCTTTGCGATGCTCCCCAAGGAGCCGTTCGGCTTCCCGCGCATCGCCTTTGTCGGCGCGGCGCTGTACCTCATCATCTTCGTGATGATCTTCAAAAGCTACGTCTTTGGCTGACGGACCCCTGGCCGGGGCGCTGCCCGGCACCGTCGCGGAGACCGCCGCCCTGCTGGCCGCCGGCGGCTACATCGCCGACACGAGCCTTTCGACCACGGTGCACCTGGCCCTCGCCATGCGGCGCCCGCTGTTCCTGGAAGGCGAACCCGGCACCGGCAAGACGGAGATCGCCAAGGTGCTGGCGGCCGGGCTGGGCCGGCGGCTGGTGCGGCTGCAATGCTACGACGGCATGGACCTGTCGGCGGCAGCCTACGAATGGGACCACGCGCGCCAGTTGATGGCGATCCGCCTGGCCGAAGCCGGGGGCGACCGCGACCAGGACCGCTTGGCGCAAAGCATATTCTCCCGCCCCTTCCTGCAAGCCCGGCCCCTGCTGTCCGCCATCGACCCGGACCAGCCGCCCGCCGTGCTGCTGATCGACGAGTTGGACCGCGCCGACGAGCCGTTCGAGGCGTTCCTGCTGGAACTGCTGGCCGACTTCCAGATCACCGTCCCGGAATACGGCACCGTCCGCGCCGCCGTGCCGCCTGTCGTCGTGCTGACCAGCAACCGGACACGGGAAGTGCATGATGCGATCCGCCGCCGCTGCCTGTATCAATGGGTGGACTACCCCTCCGCCTCCCGCGAGCGCGCGATCCTGGCCGCCAAGGCGCCGGGCCTGCCGTTGCGGCTGTCGCAGGAGGTCGTGGAGTTCGTGCAGCGGCTGCGTGAGGCCGACCTGTTCAAGCTGCCCGGCGTCGCCGAGACCATCGACTGGGCAGGCGCGCTGCAATACCTGGATCAAAAGGAACTGGGTGCCGAAGCGGTGGACGAGACGCTGGGCGTGCTGCTGAAATACCAGGACGACATCGCCAAGGTCCGCGGCGCGGAGGCCGGCCGCCTGATCGCGGAAGCGAAGGCGAAGACCCAGCCCCCTTTATGACCGCCGCCGCGGGCCTGTTGGGCACGAACGTCATGCACTTCGCCCGCCTGCTGCGCCGGGCCGGGCTGCCGGTCGGCCCGGCGGAGGTAATCGCCGCCGGGCAAGCGCTGGAGCTGATCGAGCTAGGCGACCGCTCCCAGGTCCGGTCGGCGCTGCGCGGCCTGATGGTGCACCGGCACGAGCACATCGAGCTGTTCAACCACGCCTTCGACCTGTTCTGGCGCGACCCCAACGCGGGGCAGCACGCCGCCGCCCTTGCCTTGCTAGAGGGCAGCACGCCCCCCGAGCAGAAACCGCAGCCCGGCGCCCGCCGCATCGCCGAGGCGATGTCCCCGCCCCGCAAGAAGCCGCCCAAGGCGGAGGAGACCCCTCCCGAACTCGACGCCGCCATGACGGTGAGCGAGCGGGAACAGCTCCGCAGCATGGATTTCGAGCAGATGAGCGCGGAACAGGTCGCCCGCGCCAAAGCGGAGATCCGGCGGCTGTCCCTGCCGCTCGACCTGCGCCGCACCCGGCGGCTGCGCCCCGACACGCACGGGCCGCGCATCGACCTCGCCGCCACGCTGCGCCGCAGCCTGCGCCGGGGCGGGGAACTGACGGACCTGTCCCGCAGCGCCCGCGTGGTCCGCCCGCCGCCGCTGGTGGTGCTGTGCGACATCTCCGGCAGCATGGCGCGCTACGCCCAGGTGCTGCTGCACTTCCTCCATGCGGTGGCGAACGACCGGGACCGGGTGCATGTGTTCCTGTTCGGCACAAGGCTGTCCAACATCACCCGGCAACTGCGCTTCCGCGATCCGGAGGTCGCCTTCCAGATGGTGGCCCACGCGGTGCCCGACTGGTCCGGCGGCACCCGCATCGGCGAGGCATTGCAGGAGTTCAACCAACGCTGGGCGCGGCGCGTCCTGGGCCAGGGCGCGGTGGTTCTGCTGGTGACGGACGGGCTGGACCGCGACGGCGCCGCGGGCCTGGCGGAGAACATGGACCGCCTGCACCGTTCCTGCCGCCGGCTGATCTGGCTCAATCCCCTGTTGCGGTGGGACGGGTTCCAGCCCAAATCCGGAGGCATCCGGGCGATGCTGCCGCATGTGGACGAGTTTCGGACGGTCCACAGCCTCGACAGCCTGCGCGACCTGGTGGACCTGCTGTCCCGCCCGGCCCCGCCGCGCGGGCGCGAACTGCAATGGAGGGCTGCATGACCGAGGCTGAAGACGTGCTGGGTGCTGCGAGCGCGTGGTCGAAGGCGGGCGAGCAGGTGGCGATCGCGACGGTGACGGAAACCTGGGGCAGCTCGCCCCGCCCGCCCGGCAGCCAGATGGCGGTGACGGCGAGCGGCCGGATGGCCGGCTCGGTCAGCGGCGGCTGCATCGAGGGCGCGGTGGCCGACGCGGCCAAGCGCACCATGGAAACCGGCGTGCCGCAATTGCTGGACTTCGGCGTGACCAACGAGCGCGCCTGGGAGGTCGGCCTGGCCTGCGGCGGCAAGCTCAAGGTGTTCGTCGAGCGCCTGGGATGACGCCCGACCTGCTGGCCCGGCTGGAACAGGCGCGGGCGGCGCAGCGTCCCGTGGTGCTGGCGACGCGCCTGCCCTCCGGCGAGCAGGTCCTGCTGCCCGGCGACGACGCGCCGCCCGGGCTGGCGTCGGCGGCCGAGGCGGCACTGCGGGCGGACCGCAGCCAGACGGCCGAGGCGGACGGCGGGCAGTGGTTCCTCCATGCCTACAATCCGCCGCTGCGCCTCGTGGTGGTGGGCGCGGTGCACATCGCCCAGGCCTTGGTGCCGATGGCGGCCGGCCTGGGCTATGGCGTGACGGTGGCCGACCCGCGCCGGGCCTTTGCCAGCGACGAGCGGTTTCCCGGCGTGTCCGTCAGCACGGACTGGCCCGACGAGGCGCTGGACGCGCTGCGGCCCGACAGCCGGACCGCCATCGTCACCCTGACGCACGACCCGAAGCTCGACGACCCGGCGCTGGACCGGGCCTTGCGGTCGGACGCGTTCTACGTGGGCGCTCTCGGCTCGCGGAAGACGCACGCCGCGCGGCTCGGACGGCTGCGGGAACTGGGCCACGGCGACGCGGCGCTGGCGCGCATACGCGGGCCGGTCGGATTGGATATCGGGGCAGTGACGGCGCCGGAGATCGCCTTGTCGATCCTGGCGCAGGTCGTGGCGGTCCGGCGCGGGGCGGCGCCCGTCGAGTGATCTTCGGCCGGATCGCGCTTGCGGACGCCCTTGGGGCAGTGTTGGCCCATACGCAGCGCCTGCCGGGCACCGTGCTGCGGAAGGGCGCGGTGCTGGACGCGGCGGCCATCGAGGCGCTGCGCGGCGCGGACATCGACAGCGTGATCGCGGCCAGGCTCGAACCCGGCGACGTGGCGGAGGACACCGCCGCGGCCCGGCTGGCACAGGCGTTGGAACGCCCGTTGGTCACGGCGTCGCGCGCCAGCACGGGACGGGTCAACTTGATGGCAATGGTGCCGGGCCTGCTGCAAGTGGACCGGGACCGGCTCAACGCGGTCAACGCGGTGCATGAGGCGTTGACCGTCGGCACCCTGCCCGATGCCGCCCCTGTCGCGGCGCGGGAGATGCTCGCCACCATCAAGGTCATCCCCTTCGCCGTTTCGGAGCACGTGTTGGCCGAGGCGGAGCGCGTGGCCCGGCAGCGCCCGGTGCTGCGCCTCCACCCGTTCCGCCCACTCCGCGTCGGCCTGGTGATGACCAGCCTGCCGGGCATGAAGCACAGCATTCTGGCCGGCACCGCGGAGGCGACGGCGGCCCGGGTCGCCGGCCTGACCGGCACCCTGCTGCCGTCGCTGGAATGCGCCCACGCGGAGGCGCCCATCGCCGAGGCGCTGCGGACGCTGATGGCTCAAGGGGCGGACATCCTGCTGGTCGCCGGCGCCAGCGCCGTCGTGGACCGGCGCGATGTGGGACCCTCGGGGATCGTAGCGGCCGGGGGCGAGATTCTGCATTTCGGCATGCCGGTCGATCCCGGCAACCTGATTTGCCTCGGACGGATCGGCGAGCGCCCGGCGCTGGTGCTGCCGGGCTGCGCGCGCAGCCCGAAGCTGAACGGCATCGACTGGGTGCTGTCGCGCTTGTTCGCCGGGCTGCCGACGGACGGAACGGTGATCGCCGGCATGGGCGTGGGCGGCTTGCTCAAGGATACCGGCGCCCGCCCGCTGCACCGCGCCAAGGCCGTGGCGCCCGCCGCCGCGGCATTGCCCAGGGTGGCCGGCATCGTGCTGGCCGCTGGGCGGTCCAGCCGCATGGCGCCGCACAACAAGCTGCTGGTGCCGGACCGCGCCGGGCGGCCCATGGTGGCGCGGGTAATCGATAACCTGCTGTCGAGCGCCGCGCGCCCGGTGATCGTCGTGACCGGGCACCGGGCAGAGGAGGTGCGCGCCGCCATTGCGGGCCGCCCGGTGCAGGTGGTGCACGCCCCGGACTACGTGGACGGGCTGTCCGCCAGCCTGCGCGCCGGGATCGCGGCGGTGCCGGCGCAGGCCTCAGCGGCGCTGGTCTGCCTGGGCGACATGCCGCTGGTCACGGGACGGATGATCGAGCGGCTGATCGAGGCCTACGACCCCGACGAGGGCCGGTCCGTCGTGGTGCCGACCTGCCGGGGCAAGATCGGCAACCCCGTGCTATGGGACCGGCGCTTCTTCCCGGACATCGCCGGCCTGGTCGGCGACGTGGGCGCGCGTCCGCTGCTGGAGCGGCACAGCGAATACGTGGCGCAGGTCGAACTGGACACCGACGCCGTGCTGCGCGATTTCGACACCGTCGAGTCGCTGGCGACGCTGCCGGCGCACCTGCGCCCGGAGGATTAAGCCAAGGCGGCGGCGACCCAGGCCGCCCAGGCCAGCGCCTCCCGGTCCCGCCCGCGCGGCGCGACGACCTGCACGCCCAGCGGCATCCCGTTCGGGCCGGTGCCCGCGGGCACCGTGACGCAGGGCACGTGCAGGCTGGTCCAGATGAAGTTGAACGCCGCGTCGCCGGTCCAGGCCAGCCCGACCGGCGCCTCTCCCGGGGCGGCCGGCGTCACCAGGACATCGAGGTCGCCCAGCATGTCCTCGAAGCGGTCTTGCAGGAAACGGAACAACGCCTGGCTCTCGACCGTCGCCGCCTCCGGCTGCGCCAGGCCCCATTCCAGCCGCTCGCGCAGCGCCGGGCTGAGCTGGTCGCGGGCTGTGCACATTTCCCAGCCCATGGCGCGGGCGCTTTCACCGTTCATGATGACGGCATGGGCGGCTTCCAGCGCGTCGAACTCGGGCGGCAGGTCGAAGTCACGCACGCTGGCGCCAGCCCGGGCGAGCGGCCCGACAATCCCCTCGAACAGCGCCACCGTTTCCGGCGCGGCGCGGTCCCAGACCGGCGAGCGGCACAGCCCGATCCGCGGGCTGGACGACGGCCGCGCGTCGGGGTCGCCCAGGTCGCGCCCGGACACCGCGCCCCCGAACAGCGCGCAGTCGGCGACGCTTCGGGCCATGACGCCCACCGTGTCCAGCCGGTCCGACATCAGCTTCATGCCCATGCGGTTGATCAGGCCGAAGCTCGGCTTAAAGCCGACCACGCCGCAATACGCGGCCGGGCGGATCACGCTGCCCGCCGTCTGCGTGCCGAAGGCCAGCGGGAAGAACCCGGCCGCGATGCCCGCCGCCGACCCGCTGCTGGACCCGCCGGGCGTCCGGCTGGGGTCGTGCGGGTTGGTCGTGGGGCCGGGCGTGCGGGTGGCGAACTCCGTGGTCACGGTTTTGCCGAGCACCACGGCGCCGGCGGCCTTGGCCCAGGCGACGCAGGCGGCGTCGGCCCGCGGACGGTGCCCGCGCCAGATCGCCGAGTTGTACTCGCTCGGCATGTCGGCGGTGTCGATCACGTCCTTCACGCCGACCGGCAGCCCGTGCAGCGGCCCTGGATGCGGCCGGGCGGCCCTCGCCTGCGCGGGATCGAGGTAGGCCATGGCCTGCACCACCGCCTCCCGCGCGGCCAGGCGGTCGAGGCAGGCTTCAGTCAGCGCCGCGGGCGTCAGGGCGCCGGAACGGATGGCGCGGGCGGCGTCTGTCGCGGTCAGCGCGGCGGGGTCGGCCATGATTCCTCCGGTGTTCTGCTTAAACCAGGCTGGCGCACCTCGGGGCGCGGGTCCATCTCTATCGCCTGATGCAGCATACCCCCGCCCCCATCAAGGTCGGCCGCACCCGCGACGGCGCGGTGGCCTACTTCGTCGATCTGCCACCGGAGGCGCTGCCCCCGGTGCTCGGGCGCGACCTGGCGGCGGCCTGGGAAGCGGCACGGGACGCGGCGGCGGACGCGGCCTGGGGCACCGCCCGGCTGTTCCGCTTCCGCCGCCCGGACGGCAGCGTGACGGACCTCGTCTTGTCGGACGAGGACGCGCGCTGCTGGGCAGGCGCGGTGGACGGGACCGTGGGAATGCAGACCAGCTACGGCCTGTCGCTGTGCCTGCGGTTGCTGGCGCTGGTGGACCTGCTGGCGCGGGCGCCCTGGACGGCGGAGCTGTTCCGCATCGGCCGCACCGGCGCCGCCCTGCACCCGGCCCTGCTCAGCGCCGCCGCAACGGCGCAATTGACGTCCGACGCGCGCTTCGACGAAACCGGGTTCCGCGCCAAGCTGGCTGGCCTGTCCGGCCCCCCATCCACAGGAGTGCTCGCATGACGCCTATCCCCACCGGCTTCCCGAACGGACGGCTCGCTTTCGCTACGGCCGCCATCCTGCTGCCGATGCTGGCGGCCGGCTGCCAGTCCACGCCGCGGTCCCGGGCCAATGCCGCATCGACGGCGGCATGCCGGGCCGAGGTGGACCGCGTTTACGCCGCGCAGAACCGCGCCGACCTGTCCCAGCGCGACCAGCGGGACACGCCATTATCCAGCAGCTACGCCTCGGGCATCACGTCCCGCGGGTTGGGCACGCTGTTCGGCTTTGACAACCAGGTTTCTTCCTGCGTGAGCAATTCCAGCGGCCCGGGCACCGGCGCGGCCACGGTTGATCCCGGCAGGGGGCCGACGTTCGAGCCGACCACACGCTGATCCCCGCCGTTGCCGGACGGCGGCATGGGCCGTAAACCTGCCCGGTTCCCATCAACTTTGGCCCACTCGATTTCAGCCTGACGCAAAGGAGCCGCCGCATGAGCAAGATCATCCGCACCGAGCCGAACAAGGTGCTGGCCAAGGCCGTCGAGTACCACGGCTTCGTTTACTGCCAGGGCGTGACCGCGCCGGACCTGAGCCAGGACATCACCGGGCAGACCGAGCAGGTGCTGGCCGAGATCGACGCCATCCTGGAAACCCACGGCACCGACAAGACCCGGCTGCTGCAGGCGCAGATCTGGCTGAAGGACATCCGCGACCGCGAGGCGATGAACGCCGTCTGGTCCGCCTGGCTCCCTGAGGGCGGCGCGCCGGCCCGCGCCTGCGTCCAGGCGCACATGGCCGACCCGCGGCACTTGGTCGAGATCATGGTTACGACATGTAAATAAGAAGGCCTTGTCAGACCAGACGCCCGGCAATCGTTGAATCTCCGGAACACATTGCCGCAAGACTCGGAGCGTGGCAGATTAGGCTCACTGTAGCCAATCAGCCACGTTTCGTTTTATTCCGTTACAAGTTGATCGTGTTTTACCGCTATTAGGATATCAGTCCTTTATACGGCGGTTGTCCACAACCTATTTTCGCCAAAATCCCATGACCGATGTAACCCTTCGCCCTGATGGGTTGTCAGGTTTCGTCTGCTGCCGCTAACCAAAGTTCACATTTGAACAAGTTTTGGCGAGCGTGAGGATACAGCACATGGCGACACCGACCGGCGGACGATGGGCAGCCATGGGCATTGTCTTGGCGCTGTCCGCCCCGCTCGGCACCGGCTCGGCGGAAGCGGCGCAGGATTGGTTCACTTATGCGAACGCGGTCAGCGCCCGGTCCATGGGGACCGGCTCGGCGGCGCTTGCGGGCCGCGGCCCCCGCTATCTCCGGGGCGGCAGCACGTTGCAATGCGTGCCCTATGCGCGCGAGCATTCCGGAATCGCGCTGGTCGGCAACGCCCTGACCTGGTGGAGCAAGGCCGCCGGGACCTACGAACGCGGCTACCGGCCCGAGGCGGGCGCCGTGCTGAACTTCCGCGCCACCGGCCGGATGAACCTGGGCCACGTCGCCGTCGTGTCACGGGTGATCGACAGCCGCAACGTGCAGATCGACCACGCGAACTGGTCGAGTCGCGGCGCCATCAGCCGGAACATCAGCGTGATCGACGTGTCGCCGAACAACGATTGGACCGCCGTGCGGGTCGCGTTGGCCCGGGGCGACGATTACGGCAGCGTGTATCCCACATACGGCTTCATCTACGGC
>CAXTUQ010000093.1:5510-13903 GCA_964247405.1 uncultured Acetobacteraceae bacterium | reverse complement strand
TGGCAAAAACTCCCTGTACGGCGCTGCCCGCCTCAGTCAGCCGCGGCCTCCGCCGCATAACGCTGCGTCGCCGCTTCCACCGCCTTGGCGTGCACCTCCGCGAGCGCCGGGCGCGCGTCCTGCGCCCGCTCGGCGGCGCCGAGGGTTGCGTGGTGGTGTCCCTGGAAGCGCGGCATGACATGCCGCGCGATCAGCTCGTAGCTGCGAAGCGTCGCGTCCCGGTTGGCCCAGTTGTGCGCCAGCATGAGGTAAGCGCCAAAGCCGCCATTCGATTGCGCGCGCAGCCGCTCGATCTGCGCCGTGCACATCTCGGGCGTGCCGATGGCGCCGAAGCCGGACTCGTTGATGAAGGCGATCATCTCCTTCACGTTCGACCCCGGCATCGACATCTGCGGGAAGGCCGCGACCGCCTGGAAGTAGTTGAACCACTGCTCGATGCCGTACTCCACGTCGCGGTAGGCCTGCTCGGTGGTGTCCGCGCAGTGCACCAGCCCGACCAGGCGCCATTTCGAGCGGTCCACCGCCTTGCCGTGCCGCCGCGCCTGCTCCTCCAGCACGTTCCAATGCAGCGCCAGCGCGTCGAACCCGGCCGCCGTGGTGGCGCCGATGGACAGCAGGCCGATGCCGTGCCGCCCGGCCAGCCGCGGCCCCGTCGGAGACGCCACGGCGGCTACCGTGATGTCGAACAGCGGGTTCGAGTATGGCCGCAGGTGCAGCCGGGCGTCGCGCAGGTCCCAGCGGTCGTTCTGGAACGTCACCGGCTCCTCGGTGGTGAGGAGGCGCATGACAATGTCGAGGCTTTGATCCAGCAGCTCGCGCGTTTGCGACTGCGAGATGCCGATCATCGCGCCGTCGGTCGGCAGCGATCCCGGCCCGGCGCCGAACATCACGCGCCCGCGGGTGATGTGGTCCAGCATGACGATCCGCTCCGCCACCCAGAGCGGGTTGTGGTACGACAGGCTGACGACGCCGGTGCCGAGGCGGATATGCCGGGTGCGCTCGGCGGCCACGGCGATGAAGATCTCCGGGGACGCGCTGATCTCGCTGCCGGCGGAATGGTGCTCGCCGAACCAGGCCTCATCGTAGCCGCAGCGGTCGAGCCACTGCACCAGCTCGAAGTCGCTTTCCAGCGCCAGGGTGGGGTTGATGCCGGGCTTATGGAACGGGGCCAGGAAGATGCCGAAACGCAGCCGGGACGGTGTCATGTTGCCTCCTTGCGGGCCTCTGCGGGCGCCTGCCGGCACCGTGCGCCGATCCCACGGGTTCGGCAATTGCCGATGGGGCTACCGCGTCACGCGGTCACGTCCGATCTGCACCAGGCCCTCCGCCACCGAGACGAACTCGCCGCCGCCCGAGACCCGCTCCGCGCCGAAGCGCCGCTCAAACAAGCGGCGCACCGCGGGCACGAAGGCGGTGCCGCCGGTCAGGAACACGCGATCCACGGCCTCGGCCTTGATCCCGGCCTGTTGCAGCGCCCGGTCCACCGCCGCCGTAAGCTGTGCCAGGTCAGGCGCGATCCAAGCCTCGAATTCTTCACGCTCGATCACGGCCTCGATGGTGACGCCGGCGCCGTCGAAGCGCAGCGTGGCCCGGTCGGCGCGGGACAGCTCGGCCTTCACCGCCGAGACGGTCTGGTAGAGCGGGTAGCCCAGTTCCTCCTCGATCAGCCGGATGAGCTGGCGCAGCTTGGCCGGTTCGGCCGCGGTACGGGCGACCTCGTTGATCTCGCGCATCGTGCGCGGCGAGCGCATCAGCGACAAACGGTGCCAGCGCGCGAAGCCCGCGTAGTACTCGACCGGCACGGGCAAGTCGGTGCCCATCACCTTGTAGGTGCTGCCTTTGCCCAAGCGCGGCGATACCACGCGGTCGATGATGCGGAAGTCGAAGCTGTCGCCTGCGACGCCGACGCCCGTGGTGGCCAGCGCGGTGATCGGCTGCCGTGCGCCCGGCTCGAAGCGCAGCAGCGAGAAGTCGCTGGTGCCGCCGCCGAAGTCGCCGATCAGCACGGTGGCCGGGGCAATCAGCGTGCGGGTGAAGCGGTAGCCGGCGGCCTCCGGCTCGAACGCCACCTCGACTTCGCCGAGGCCAGCCAGGCGGTAAGCGTCGCGCAGCCGGGCCTCGCCCAGCGCGTCGTCGGCCCCGTCGCCCGCGAAGCGCACCGGGCGGCCGGCGACGATGCGGGCGCCCGGAAGTTCCATGCCGTCCAGCAAGGCGCGCAGGAACAGGGCGACCATCTGCTCCAGCGTGAAAGGGCGGTTGTGCACCTGGGTGCGGGTGAAGCTGCGCTGCGCCAGGTAGGTCTTGAGCGACATGATGAGCCGGCTGTCGATTGGGTCGTCGAGGTAGGCCTCGATGGCCGCCGGGCCGGCCGCGTGCCGCAGCGTGCCGGCGCCCGGGCCGCCGGTCCAGAAGCACAGCACCGAGCGGAACACGTCGAGCGGCCCGGCGGCGGTGGGAAAGCGCCGGGTCCGCACCGCGCCGTCCTCGCCCAGCACGGCGACCACGCTGTTGGTGGTGCCGAAATCGATGCCGATCAGGGGTGTCATCGCGCGTGCATCCCGCATGTCCGGCTACGCGCGTCAAGCGGGGCGGGTGTCAGACGCCGGGATCGTAGATGTAGAGATAGCTGCCGCCGGGTTGCGTCCCCGTCGTGATCTGCAAGCCCTGGGCCTGCTGTACGCTGAGGCCGGCGAAGGTGATGCTGGCGTCGATGCCGTCCCCCGTGCGGCCGGCGCCCCCGGCGATGTCCGCGCGCAGCGTCGCGCCCTGGAAGCCCGCCACGCCGGCAACCCCGTCCCACCGATAGCTGCTGACGCCGGACGTGAAGCCCCACAGCGTGGCGGCGTCGCCCGCGTGCAGGTTGCGGACCGTGTTCCACACTGTCCCCGGCGCGCGGGCGTCGGTGAAAAACGTGTCGGTGCCGGTGCCGCCGATCAGGAAGTTGGAGCCAAGCCCGCCGTCCAGCACGTTCTCGCCGCTCGACACCTGGATCGCGTCGTCGCCGCTGCCGCCGTGGATGAACACGTTGGGCGCCTGCGTGCTCAGGGCCTGGGCGGCGGCGCCCGCGTTGATGTACTGCGCCTGAAGATAGCTGGGGGCGCCCGTGCCCGGGTCGTCCATCGCGACCGTGCCGGTGCCGCCGCTGGCCGTGGCGGTGTAGGACAGCCAGGGCAGGCCCGCGGTCGCGACCGTCTCGTTGCTGAAATGCAATGCCTGGATGTTGCGCAGGCTGTCCTGCCCGCCTGCGAAGGCAACCTGGATCGTGCCGTCGCCGGCCAGGCTGATGGCCGCCTGCTGCCGGGTCACGTCATACAGCGTGGTGTTGGTTCCACCGCCGCCGTCGATGCTGTTGACGCCCAGCCCGCCCTTGAGGAGGTTGTCGGCGGCGTTGCCGGTGATGACGTCGTTGCCGCTGCCGCCGAACGCGTTCGCGATCAGGGAGCGCGGGTCGTTCTGGAATTGCAGCGCGTTGTAAACATTGCCCTGGGCGGAGTGCCCGGCGCCGAGGTCGGCAAGCTGCGCCGTTGACGTGACAGAGGACGCGCCCGGGTTCAGGTTGACCTGCACGCCGGAGGCGTACTGGGAAAAGTCGTACGTGGCTTCCTTGCCGTCACCGTTCCAGATCGTCTGGAACACCTTGTTGCCGCTGGGCCTGCCCTGGCTGACGCCGTTGATGAAGGTCTCGCCGGTCGCCGGGTCCCAGCGGTATGTCGTGAGGCCGACGGCCGAGAAGTTTGCGCCGTAGAGGTGTTGCAGCGCCGCGATGTCGTCCATCATGTATGTCTGCGGATGGCTGTCCGGCCCGCAGGTGTCGTATTGGCCCGGCGAGCCGATGTAGCTCGCATAGGTCATGAGGCTGTATTCGACATCGTCGGTGGCGGGCGGCAGGGTTTCGTTGGCCACCCCACCGGTCTCGTTGCCGTGCTTGAGGCCGAGCGCGTGGCCCAGCTCGTGGACGATGCTGAAATACGCGTAGTTGCCGCGGACCGGGTTGCGGAGGTCCAGGGTGGGACTGCTGTCGAACGCCTGGCCGAACCAGACATCGCCGCTTTGGACGGCGGCGCTCGGCGTGTAGGTTTGCGACGTGGCGGGGGCGCTGGACGACGCCAGCATGATCGATGCGGCGCCCGTGCCTGTATCGGTGAACGTCTCGTTGGTGAACGACGACACCGCGCCGAGGCTCGTGGAGGCATAGCCCGGCACGGAGGTGGCGCCGGTCAGCGTGCAGTCCGCGATGGCATGCTGGGCCGGGGAAACGCTGCGGAAGCCCTGCGCCGCCTCTGAGTCGCTCGCCTCGAAGGCAGAGGAGGCGGGGACGCTGAAGTCAAGCGTCGTGGCCGTCCAAGCGGTGCCTTGGACAATGCCGTCGATGGATGGATTGCCGCTTGCCCCGACAGACCGCGTAGGGTTCGCTACCGAGGACAGCATCAACAAGATCCAATGACGACCGGAATACAATAAATAACGTACAAAAACAAACTTACGTCGTCAAGGTATCGGTGCAAAACTCATCGTCGCTCCGGCTTCGTGCGGACGATGCCGGCGGGCTTTCCAGACCTAGACGTGGTGCTCCACCTCGACCGTGAGATGGGACAGCGCGTGGAACTGGGCAAGCCGTTGGCGGTAGAACCTCGCGTCTCGTCCGCTCGCCGTCGCCACTGAAACGATGGCGCCAAGGTGGCCCGGACCCAGCCGCCAAACATGCAGGTCGGTCAAATGGTCGCCATCGGCCTCGATGGCCGCCCGCACGTCCTCCGCCGTATGGCGGTCGGGGGTCATGTCGAGCAGGATGGCGCCGGTGTCGCGCACCAGCCCATACGCCCAGGATGCGATGACGCCCGCGCCGACGAGGCCCGCCAGCGGGTCCATCCAAAGCCAGCCAAACCCGCGCGCCAGCAGCAGCCCGACGATCACAAGGACCGACACCGCGGCGTCCGCGACCACGTGAACGACCGCGGCTCGCATGTTGTTGTCGCGGTGCAGCGCGCCGTGTCCATGCCCGTGGTCGTGCCCGTGTTCGTGATGCTCATGCCCATGGTGCCCATGCTCGTGCTCATGCCCGGCGCCGAGCAGCCAGGCCGAGCCGCTGTTCACGGCGAGGCCGAGGCAGGCAATGGGGATCGCCTCGGCGAAGTGGATCGGCACGGGCGCGAACAGCCGGGTCAGCGATTCGTAGCCGATCAGCACGGCGATCATCGCCAGGATGATGGCCGAGGTGAAGCCCGCGAGGTCGCCCAGCTTGCCGGTGCCGAAGGTGAAGCGCGCGTCCTCCGCATGACGCCGCGCGTAGCGGTAGGCCAGCGCCGCCAGCAGCAGCGCGCCCGCATGGGTGGACATGTGCAGGCCGTCGGCGACCAGGGCGATGGAGCCGAACAGAAGGCCGCCGATGACCTCCAACGCCATCATGGCCCCGCACAGCCAGATCACCGCCCCCATGCGCCGCTCTGACGCCGCGTGCTCGTCGCCCAGGAACACATGAGAGTGCCCGGAGGAGTGCCCGGCGTCGCTCGGCTTCAGGTCGTCGGGCATGGTCGTGGTCCTTACTTCAGGTAGCTGCGCACGACGTCGAGCAACTGCTCCACCGCATCCCCCTGCAGCGCGCCCGGGTGCGCGTCGGGGTCCACGAGGTGGCTGCGCACATGCTCCTCGATCACCTCCGCCATCAGCCCGGCCATCGCGCCCCGCACGCCGGCGATGAGGTGCAGCACCTGGCCGCAGCCGGCCTCGCTGTCCAAGGCGCGCTCGATCGCTTCGACCTGGCCCTTCATGCGCCTGACCCGGGCCAGGAGCTTCTGCTTCTCGCGAACCGTATGCACCACCGTAGCATAGTCCCCTAACCTATGTCGGGCAAGGTTGTCCGGCGCGCTGTCTGGCCTTATGCGGAAAGCTTTGTGGAGGCGTCCTTGATCCGATTTGCCGCAACGGGCCTTGCCCTATCCTTCGCCACGGCCGCCGCCGCGCAGTCTCCGGGGCTGGAGGCGGCGGCGCGCAGCTACCCGCCTTTCGTGCTGGGCGGCAACGTCCAGCCCACGGACGGCTCATCGCCCTACGCCCGCGCCTGTCCCCCCGCCGGGTCGCGCGTGGAGCAGCGCGGCGGCCCGGCTTTCAGGTACCTCGGCGCCGCCCCGGGCAACCCCGAGCTTTGCCGCATCCGCATCGGCGCCAACACGGTTGAGGCCTGGCAAGGCATCTGGCTGACCGATTGGCCCGGCGCGGACGCGGCGCGTCCGGCGCTCAAGCAGGTGATCGAGGGCCGCACCGGCACCGTCACCAGCTTCGACACGCGGATGCTGCCAGGCATGCAATGGCACGACCTGGTCCGCAACGAGGGCATCGAGGACATCAACCTGCTCGGCAAGACCTACCACGCGGTCAAGCTCTCGCATTACCGCGAGGGGTTCGACGGCAACAGCTACCGGTCCGTCTCGACGGTGTGGAAGGACATCCCGACCGGGATAATCCTTTACGGCACGTACAACCACATCGCCGGGCGGCCGGAGCTGGATGGCACGTTGACCCCCACCAAGATCATCGCACGGTAGTCCCGGGTTTCGCTCAAAGCTCAAGTTCGTCGAGCGCCTGGTGCGCCGCGCGCCGCAGCGCCTGTTCCAGGACGGCGAGGAAGTCTCCCCCGTCTGTTTCCGTGGTCCAAGGGTCCATGGTGGTGGAGATCAGGAAATCGACTCCAAGATCCGGCGCCGGCTGCACGCCCATGCGGGCAGAGAAGGCGTTGACGAAGCGGTGCCCGTAAACCGCCGGGTCGAAGCGGGAACTGGTGAGGATCAGGTCGATGCCGCGGAGGCCCGCCCGCGGCTCGATCATGCTGCACAAGGAGAACACCCGCTCGTTGAACAGGTTGGCCTGGGCGAGGTCGGTGTTCAGCCCTTCGGCAGTGCGGAAGTTCAGCGCGAAGGCGAGGATCACCTGGTCGGAGCCGAGCTGGCTGAACAGCTCCCGCGCCGCCGGGTTCTCCTTCAGCAAGCGGCTCAGCGCGGCGTTGTCCAAGTCGACGAACCGCCGGATCATCGCTCGTTCCGCTTCCAGCTCCTCCGCCCGGCCATAGGCGCGCTCGGCCGGGGTGCGGTTGAACAGCGTCACGGTGAAGCGCGGGTCGTCCAGCGTGCGCAGCCGGGCGAACATGCGCTTCGATGTCCACATGCACTGGCCCAAGATCCGGCCATAGCCGCTGCGGTCCGGCCGGATCACCCGGTGGGCCAGCCAGACCGCGGCGGCGGAAGCGCCGGGCTTGCTGCCCTCCACGCCATACACGCCGATTGTCGGCTCCGCCTGGCTGTGGAACACCACCGGCGCGCGGAGCGAGATCGCGTCGCGGATCGCAGCGTTCCGGTAGCACAGCGCGCCGGCGGGGTAGGGGATATAGCCGGCCTTGTGCGGGTCAACCGTGATGCTGTCGGCCTGGCCGAGCGCCGCGTATTGCGCCTGGACGTAGTCGCTCATCGCCTCCGTCGGGATCTGCTTGCGGCAGTCGTGCTCGTGCTCGTCGCGCAGCATGGTACGGAAGTAGCCGCCCCAGGCCGCGTCGGCGTGCACCGCGAAGTTGATGCCCCGGGCGCGGTAGCGCTCCCGCAACGCCAGCAGGCCCGCCAGCGGATCGACCGCGCTTTCCTCCGTGCTGCCGATCACGGCGACCACCGCGAGCAGGGGGATGCGGCGGCGCAGCAAGACATCCAGCGTCGTCTCGACGTGCTCCAGGTCGAGCCGGGCATCGTGATCCACCCGCTGCACCAGCAGCGAGTTCTGCCCCATGCCCAGCAGGGTCGCCGCCTTGGGCCAGGAGTAGTGCCCGGTGGCCGGCGCCAGGAACATCGGCGCTTCCGCCACGTCGGGCATGAAGTTGCGGTAAAAGCCCATCAGACCCGTATTCTGCACCGCGTAGGGCACCATAGCCTCGGTCAGCGCTTCCGGCGTGATGCCGAGCGCCGCCAAAGCCGTCGGCAGGCCCGCCACCACGTCGATGTCGAGGTTGAGCAGCGTCCAGGTGTCGAGATCCAGCAGCCGCCCGCGGTCACCGCCCCACAGCGGCACCTCAAGCGTCCGCGCGGCGGCCAGCACCGGCACTGCCCGGATCGCGGCGCGCAGCCCCACGGCTGCGAACTTCAGGTTGCGCGCCGCCCACAGCGCCTCGATGTTCGCCACCGTGCCGCCGCTGGTGATATGTCCCCACGGCACCACCTGGCCCGGCGCCGGCGCCTGCCTGTCCGGCGGCACGGTGTAGCCCAGCATCCGGCACAGGTCGTTGCCCGCCTCGATCTCCAGCCGCGTGGTGACCGGGGACGCCTCGGCGGCGACGTTGTTCTGGTTGTAAAGCAGCCCGGCGAACAGCCCGACCGTCGCCAGCAATGCCGCTAAGCCGCCGAAGAAACCCGACAATA
>CAXTUQ010000093.1:0-5500 GCA_964247405.1 uncultured Acetobacteraceae bacterium | reverse complement strand
CCTGGTCCCACAGCATATGGCCCTGGTAGCGCATGCTGGCGAACGGCGCGGACATCTGCAGCTTTTCCAGCAGCTTTGCCGTCTCGACGCGCAGCCGCTCCACCCCCTGCTGGAATTCGGGCGACCGGCGCAGCGCCGGGGTGATGTGCGTTGGGTCCTCCGGATGGAACGACCGGCGGAACTCGGCGTGGCTGTCCATGGCGCTCCCGATCAGCTCGCGCAACAGTTCCAGGTTCTCCGCATGCGGGCCGAGGAACCAGGCTTCCGGAATGCCGCCGCCGGCGCCCTCCAGCCCGAGCGGCGCCCTCAGCTCCTGGTCCCATGCCGCCCGGGCATGCGCGCGACGCCCGGCGAGCGGAAGCGGGGTTTCGGCGGCGGGCTGCTGGGTCGGAAGGGTCAAGGCGGCGATGCTCCGGAAGGCGAAGGAAGCATGCTTTTAGGCGCTCAATCTTTGCTGTGAAAGCGGCGAAGCATCTGCAAAATCGCCCGATTGTGTGAAGTTCGATGCAACTTTGCCGTGAACACGAAACCGTGATATATTCTTCCGGGACCGACCATCGCGCGCTCCGCATCTTGCGGCGCTCCCTGACTGCCGTACTTACTGAACGTGAACGGGGCTATAAAGCCGCCGCGAGAGGCAGAGGGAAACGACAGTGACATTAAAATCAACCCTACGATGCACCAGCCTCCTGGCGCCCATGGCGCTTGCCGCAACGGTGCTGTGCGGCGCGGCGCAAGCGGCCGACACGAAACACTATGACAGCGACAAGCCGAGCTTCTGGCAGCACCCGCCGCCGGACTGGTTCCTGGGCGACGAGACGGCCGAGATGAAGGGCCTCGCCCCGCCAGTCGGCCCGGCGACGCCTACGCCGCTTGCAGAGCTGCAGGACAACCTGAAGAACGTGAAGCTGCCGCCGGGCTTCAAAATCGAGGTGTATGCCTCCGGCCTGCCGGAAGCGCGGCAGATGGCCTGGGGCGACGACGGCACGCTGTTCGTCGGGTCCTACAACGCCACCAACGTGTATGCCGTGACCGACAAGGACGGCAAGCACGAGGTCAAGACGATCCTCAAGGGCCTCAATATGCCGACCGGCATCGCGTTCCGGGACGGCGCGCTGTATGTCGTCGCCATCGACAAGCTGATGCGCTACGACAATGCGGAGGCGAGCCTCGACCACATGCCGGCGCCGGTCGTGGTATATGACGACATGCCGCCCTACGTGGCACACGGCTGGAAGTACATCGTGACCGACAAGAGCGGCAGCATGTACCTGCCGTTCGGCCCTCCGTTCAACATCGGCATCCCGCCCACCAGCGTGTCGCAGGTGCGCCGGGTAGACCCGAAGACGGGGCTTGCGGAGATCATGGCGCTCGGCGTGCGCAACAGCGTCGGCGGCGACATCGACCCGCGCACCGGCGATTACTGGTTCACCGAGAACGCACGCGACTGGATGAGCGACGACACGCCCAGCGACAAGCTGAACCACATCACCCGGATCGGCCAGCACTTCGGCTATCCCTACTGCCACCAAGGCGACATGCCCGACCCGAAGTTCGCCGGCGGCCATAAGTGCGACGAGTTCACGCCGCCTGTGGTGAAGCTGGGCGCGCACGTGGCGCCGCTCGGCATGAAGTTCTACACCGGGAGCCAGTTCCCGGCGGAATACCAGAACAACATCTTCATCGCCGAGCACGGCTCCTGGAACCGGCACAAGTACCAGGGGGCGCGCATCAACCGCGTCGTCGTCGATCCCGACGGCAAGAACGCCCATGACGAGGTGTTCGCCCAAGGCTGGCTGACCGGCGACCAGGACTATGCCGGGCGGCCGACCGACATCATCCAGGCCAAGGACGGGTCGCTGCTGGTGGCCGACGACTGGGCCGGCGCGGTCTATCGGATCAGCTACGCCAAGTAGCGTCTTGGCAACGCCCGCCTCCGGCCGGGGGCGGGCGGCGTTTGCACCATCAGCATGGATCATCGGATGCGAATGACTTTGGCTTTGCCTGCGGCGGGGGCTTTGCTCGCAGCGGGGCTTGGCATGGCTGCCATCCCGGCGTCCGCGGCCGATGTGGCCGCCGGCCAGGCGCGGGCCGAGGCGTGCCAGGCTTGCCACGGCGCGCAGGGCGTGTCGGAGAACCCGGCGATCCCCTCGCTGGCCGGGCAGCGGGACAAGTTCCTGCAGTGGCAACTCGTGTTCTTCCGGTCGGGCCGCCGCGCCAACGAGATCATGGGGCCGATGGCGGCGGACCTGTCGGACGAGGATGTCCGCAACATCGGCGCTTATTTCGCCTCGCTTCCGGCAGGCAAGCCTCCCGTGTCCGATGTGGACCCGGCGCTCCGCCAGGCCGGAGAAGCCTTGGCCGGGCAGCACCGTTGCGCCGCTTGCCACGCTGACAGCTTCGGCGGCAACCAGGCGGCTCCGGCGATTGCCCACCAGAACCGGGATTACCTGGTCAAGGCGCTGACAGACTACCGGTCCGGCGCCCGGCCCAGCGTCGGCGTCGCCGCCATGACAGAGGCGGCGTCGGGCTTGAGCGACAGCGACATCACGGCGCTTGCTCAGTTCCTGTCGGCCTACCAGTGATCCCCTCGATCCCCAGGGCTTTCGCCGGTTTGCTGGCGCTCTCGCTCTGCGGCGCTGCGCTGCCAGACGGGCCGGCGTTGGACCATCCGGAAGCGTTCGAGCGGGCATTCGCCATTTCGTCTTACACGTTCGATGCCTGCGGCGATCCGCTGGCCGGACGCCTGTTCCGGCGTGCCCTGACCGAACGGTTCGCCCATTGCCCTTTCACCCCCGAGGCCCGCGCCCGCTTCCAGCAGCGCAGCCGCGTCCAGTTGGCGAAGTCGCGGCGGATGCTGGAGGAGATGGTGGAAACTCATGGCGGCTTGCCGATGCACCTGGACGGCGCGCCGATGACCTGCCACGAGCAGCAGGCTGACAACGATTACCGCGCCTTCCGCGAGCGGCTGGACCAGTACGCGCAGGGCGGCCTGACGGCGGAAGCGGTCATTCCGGCGCCCTGCGACGCTCCAGAGATCACGCCCTGACCCCACACGGCCGGCGGGCGGCGGAGTTGGGCCGGGTTGTCGCCCTGCGCCGCTATCCCGTGAAGTCGATGCAGGCGGAGGCGCTGGGCGCGGCGGCGCTGCATTGGACCGGGCTGGATGGCGACCGGCAATACGCCTTCTGCCGAGCGGCTGACCGTTCAGATTTCCCATGGCTGACAGGACGGCAGATCCCAGGACTGGTGCTGCACGCGGCCCGCTATTCTGATCCGAACAATCCGCGGCTGGCCCGGGTGCGCGTCGCCGCCCCGGACGGCGCCGACCATGCCATTGACGATCCGGGCCTGGCGCAATCCCTGTCCGAAGCCTTGGACGGGCCGGTGCGGCTCCTGCGGCTCGGGCGCGGAGCGTTCGACGCCATGCCGGTGTCCGTCATCACCACGACGAGCGGGGAGACGATCAGCCAGGCGCACGGCGCGCCGGTGGCGCTGGACCGTTTCCGCGCCAACTTGGTGATCGCCCCGGATGACCCGGCCATGACGGAACGGGACTGGCTGGGCCGCGCCCTGGCATTCGGCGACGATCCCGACCCGCCGGTCCTGCGGCTCGACTGGCCCATCCCGCGCTGCGCCATGGTGGCCATCGATCCCGCGACCGCGGTACGTGACGCAAGCGTGCTGCGCACCGTCGTGCAGCGGTTTGGCAACGAGGTGGGCGTTTACTGCGCAGTGCAGGCGCCAGGCCGCATTCGAGTCGGCAACCGCGTGCGCTTCGCCGCATAACGGCAAGGCCAGGCCTTTCAAACAACGATTGTCCTGGAAAACCGATCAACCCAGACTTAAACGTCGGCGATGCAGGCCGGGTCCGACGCGCGCAGACACACACAGCCGCATCATGCCGCCGGTCACGGGAGGCGTCATGCTAGGACTCATGCAGCCGCAGCCGCTCCTGCTCTCATCCATCATCACGCATGCCGCGCGCCACCACGGCGGCGGCGAGGTCGTCTCGAAACTGACGGACGGCAGCCTGCATCGCAGCACGTACGCCGAGGTGGAGCGGCGGGCATGTCGCCTCGCGCGCGTCCTCCTGGGGTTGGGCGTGCAGCCCGGCGACCGCGTCGCGACGCTCGCGTGGAGTGGCTGCAGACACCTTGAGCTTTTCTATGCGATCTCTGGCATGGGGGCGATCTGCCATACGGTGAACCCACGGCTGGCACTGGACGACGTTGCCCTCATCATGCAGGACGCCGGGGACTGCGTGCTATTCGCCGACATCGACTTCGCCGAGTTGATCGCTGGACTTGTTCCCCGCGTTCCAAGCCTGCGTGCGGTGGTCGCGATGTGCGGTGATGACCCAGCCCCAGACCTGCTGCTTCCCGTCGGTGTGACGCTGGCGAGCTACGAGGCGCTGATGGCAGAAGCCAAAGGGGAGTATGCCTGGCCGAGCTTCGACGAGAACACGGCAAGCATCCTTTGTTATACCTCAGGCACCACGGGGCGGCCGAAGGGCGTGCTCTACAGCCATCGGTCCGCAATGCTGCACGCCTACGCGGCGAACACGGCGGACGTCTTCGGCCTCCGCGCGACAGACCGCGTGCTGGTGGCCGCGTCGATGTACCATGCCACCGGATGGGCACTGCCGTACTGTGCGCCAATGGCCGGCGCGGCGTTGATCCTGCCCGGCCGTCATCTGGACGGAGCCAGCCTGGTCCACACGCTGAACGAGGAGCGCGTCACCTTCTCCGCAGGCGTGCCGACGATTTGGCTCGGCCTGCTCCAGCAGTTGCGGACCAGCGGAGCGCGGCTGCGGACGTTCAAGCGCCTGGTCATCGGCGGTTCGGCCTGTCCGCAGTTGCTGATCGAGGCGTTGGGTGAGTACAGGGTGGAGGTGCAGCACGCCTGGGGCATGACCGAAACCAGCCCCGTCGTCACCTGCAACACGCCGGTTCCGGCGACGGCGCGCCTGCCGCCCACGGACGCGATACGGCTCCGCCTCAAGCAGGGCCGCGCCGTGTGCGGGACCGACATCCGCATCGTGGATGGAACCGGGGCCGAGCTGCCCTGGGACGGGGTGGCATTCGGCGACCTCCAGGCCCGAGGCCACTGGGTCTGCCGTGCCTACCTCAACCGTGGCGAGGACGGCGCCGCCGGCGCCGAAGGCTGGTTCAACACCGGAGACGTCGCGACCATCGATCCCCACGGCTACGCGGAGATGGTCGATCGGTCGAAGGACGTCATCAAGTCCGGGGGCGAGTGGATCAGCTCCATTCATCTGGAGAACATCGCGGTCTCGCACCCGGACGTGACGGAGGCCGCGATCATCGCCGCGCGCCACCCGAAGTGGATGGAACGGCCGCTGTTGCTTGTGGTGCCGAGAGCAGGCTGCACGCTTGATCCCCGCAGCATCCTGGCGCTGTATGACGGCGCTGTCGCGAAGTGGTGGCTCCCCGACGACGTGGTGGTCGTGGACGAGCTGCCGCACACGGCCACGGGC
>CAXTUQ010000092.1:12126-13938 GCA_964247405.1 uncultured Acetobacteraceae bacterium | reverse complement strand
TTTCCTGGCCCGGGTGGTTGCGCTCGATCAGCCCGGCGATCACCGCCACGTTCCGAAACGTCCGGCGCAACATGCTGCTTTCCGCCATCCAGGCTTCCAGGTCGTCGCCCAGCATGTCCTGCTCGAACAGCCCGGCCACGTCGCCCGGTTCGTAAGCCGACCACACGGCGATCACGTAGTCCGTCGCGACGAAGCCGAGCGGGCCGCAGCCGAACCGCTCCATGCGCCGGGTCAGCAGCATGCCGAGCGTCTGGTGCGCGTTGCGCCCCTCGAAGCAGTAGGCCACCAGGAACCAGCGCCCGTTGCGGGGAAACGTCTCCACCAGCAGGTCGTCGGTCCCCGGCAGTTGCGACCGCTCGGTTTGCAGGCCCAGCCACTCGCGCACGGGGGGCGGATAGTGCGACCAGGCGGCGGGGTCGTGCAGCATGGCGCGCACCCGGGCCGCGAGGTTCGAGGTCAGCGGGTACTTGGACCCGGCATAGGCCGGCACCATCGGCTCGCCGCCGCCCCCTTCCGCGACCTCCACCGTCGTTTCCCGCAGGCGCACGTAGCGCAGCAGGCGGCCGGCGAACATGAAGGTGTCGCCGGGCACCATCATGCTGACGAAACTTTCCTCCACCTCGCCGAGCGCCCCGCCGCCGCGCCCGGCCAGCCGCACCTTAAGCAGCGGCGCCTCCACGATGGTGCCGAGGTTCATTCGCGCCATGCGCGCCACCCGCTCGCCCCGGATGTGCACCATGCCGTCGGCGTCGCGGAATAGCTTGCGGTAGCGGTCATAAGCGGCCAGCGCGTAGCCGCCGTCCTCCACGAAGCGCAGCACGTCGTCGAGGTCCGCCCGCAGGAGCTCGGCATAGGGCGCGGCACGGCGCACCTCGTCGTACATCGCATCCGGGTGGAACGGGGCGCCTGCCGCCATGAGCAAAAGATGCTGCGCCAGCACGTCGAGGCCGCCGGGCCGCGGCGGGTCGCCGTCCTGCTCGCGCGCCGCGACGCCCTCGATGGCCGCCTCGCATTCCAGCAGCTCGAACCGGTTGGCCGGGACCAGGATGGCACGCGACGCCTCGTCCATCCGATGGTTCGCCCGGCCGACGCGCTGCAAGAGCCGGCTGACCCCCTTCGGTGCGCCCACCTGGATCACCAGATCGACCCCGCCCCAGTCGATGCCGAGGTCGAGCGAGGAGGTCGCCACCACCGCGCGCAACTGCCCGGCGGACATCGCGGCCTCCACCTTGCGGCGCTGCCCGATGTCAAGGCTGCCGTGGTGCAGCGCGATGGGCAGGGTGTCCGCGTTGATCTTCCAAAGCGCCTGGAACAGCAGCTCGCCCTGCGCCCTTGTGTTGACGAACACGATGCTCATGCGGTGCGCGCCGATGCGCTCCAGGATCGCCGACGCGCTGTTGAGGCCCATGTGCCCCGCCCACGGCAGCCGGCCGTCCGGCAGCAGGATCGACAAGGCCGGCGGCGCACCCTGCGCCACCTCGATCAGCTCCGGCACCGCACCCGCGCCCACGTAGTCCAGCAACGCCCCCCGGTGCGCGACCGTCGCCGACAGGCCGACCCGGCGCAGGCCCGGCACCAGCAGCCCGAGCCGCGCCAGGCACAGCGCCAACTGATCGCCCCGCTTGGTGCCGGCCAGCGCGTGCACCTCGTCGATCACCACCGTGGACAGCCCGGCGAACAAGGCCGGCGCTTCCGCCTGCGACAGCAGCAGCGCCAGGCTTTCCGGCGTGGTCAGCAGGATGTTGGGCGGCTGCTCCTTCTGCCGCTTGCGGCGGTTGGCCGGGGTGTCGCCGGTCCGGGTCTCGACCGCGA
>CAXTUQ010000092.1:7766-12116 GCA_964247405.1 uncultured Acetobacteraceae bacterium | reverse complement strand
CCAGCCCCATCTCGTCCACGGGCGTCAGCAGGTTGCGGGCGATGTCGGTCGCCAGCGCCTTGAGCGGGCTGACATACAGCGTGTGCAGCCCGGCGCGCGGCGCCGCGGCAAGGTCGATCAGGCTCGCCAGGAACCCGGCCAAGGTCTTGCCCCCGCCGGTCGGCGCGATCAGCAGGGCGCTCCGCCCGGCCCGCGCCGCCGCGATCATCGCAAGCTGGTGCGGACGGGGCATCCAGCCGCGCCGGGCGAACCAGGACGCGAACGGCTCGGGCAGCGGTTCCGGCAATGTTCCCATGGGCGAGACATAGCCCGGGCGGCCCGGGTGTCAAACCAAGCAGTTTGTCCAAGCAGCCTATTGGGCCGGCACCGGGCAGCTCAGGTCGCCCTCCTTGCAGTCGAGATAGCGGCGCAGGGCTTCGGTGCGGGCCTTTGTAAGCTCGGTCTGGCACATGGAGGCGATCATGGGTTGAATGCTGCCGCCCTGCACGCCCGAGGCGGCGAGGTGGATGAAAGAATTGTTGAGCTTACTCCTTTGCCAATTCAAGCCGTAGTATCGCGCCTGCGGCGTAGCTGATGCGTACATACCGTCCTGGTTGGATCGGCCCCCCTCGGCCTGCGGTGGGACGGAAACCTGGGTCCAGGCTACCCATGGTGTAAGAAAAACGCTGTCCCCCGACTGTGAAGCTCTCGGCTCCATGACCGTTTACCGGAGGTGGAGCGTAATCCATTACCGGTCCTTCCACGACTGAGTATCGGCCAGATTGAAGACGATGGATGGAAATCAAGTTACCTGAAAATATAGTTATTGTGAAGAATATAAGTACTAGTATTGACAACACAAAGATGAAACGGCTCAAGATTTTTCGAGTCCTGCCTTGAGGACCAAATGGCAGCAGGGTTTGCATGGCGTCCGGCGCAAATACGAGTAGGGCGCCGAAGATAGGGCCGATTAGGAGGGTAAGCAGGATATATGCATCGCGTAAATAGCCTTCGTCGGCCACGTCGAAGACGGTTGTGAACGTCATGGTAAACTGTTCCGACTACTGCCCGAAGCTTTCATTCGTCCAATCCTGTGTTGACCCATGCCGCAGTTCTCCGCCTGGGCGATAGGCACTGCAGTAAATTTAATGATTCGCAGGCTGATGCCGCTGGCAAGCGAGGCCGCGACTCGGATCTCATTCCGTTATTCTAACCAACGTTCATCCGGCATCCACGGTTTTGCGATGTGATCACAGGCAGCCCCCGCTACACTCGCCCCATGCCGCTGCCCTCCTGGCACCCCGACAGCCTCGCCAACCGGCTGCCTTTCCTGCGCCGCCGCGTGCTGCTGACGCAGGCGACCCGCGCCTTCTTCGCCGCCCGCGGCTACACGGAGGTCGAGACGCCCTATGCGGTTCCGGTGCCGGGCGAGGAGGTGCATCTCCGCGCGCTCCGCACCACGGTCCGCCGCCCGGACGGCACGGACCGTGCGCTGTGGCTGCACACCAGCCCCGAGTTCGCCATGAAACGCCTGCTCGCCGCCGGTGCCGGCCCGGTGTTCCAGTTGGCCCGGGTTTGGCGCGATGGCGAAGGCAGCGCCCGCCACGCCGCCGAGTTCACGATGTTGGAGTGGTACCGTCCCGGCCTTCAATTCGACGGCCTGATGAGTGAGACGGCCTCCTTGCTCCGCGCCGTGCTGCCGCCGGTCGTGACGAGCGGCGGGGTTGAGACCAGCCTCGCCGTCTTCGAGCGCCTGTCGGTCGCCGAGGCGTTCTTCCGTTATGCCGGCGCCGACGTGCTCGGCACCGCCGGGAATGCCGCCGGCCTGGCCCAAAGCGCCGGGGCGGCGCTGCGCCGCGGCGAGACCTGGGAGGACCTGTTTTTCCGCCTGCTGCTGGAGCGGGTCGAGCCGCATCTGGGCCGGGCGCATCCCACCTTCCTCACCCACTGGCCCGCCGCCCAGGCGGCGCTCGCCCGGCGCGACCCGGCGGACGGGCGCGTGGCGCTGCGCTTCGAGCTGTTCGTCTGCGGCATGGAACTCGCCAACGCCTTCGAGGAACTGACCGACGCGGACGAGCAGGAGGCGCGCTTCGTCGAGGACCGCGCCCGGCGCCATGCGCTGCACGGCCCGGACTGGCCGCTGGACGAGGATTTCCTCGCGGCGCTCCGCCATGGGATGCCGCCGTCCGCCGGCATCGCGCTCGGCTTCGACCGCCTGGCGATGCTGGCCGCCGGGGCCGACCGCATCGGCCAAGTGCTCTGGCTGCCTGATTGAAACGGGTGCCGGCGCCGCCAACTGCTGCGGGATGAAGCTTGTCACATCCCTGTTGCTGGCGGCCGTCCTCGCCGGCTGCGCCCCGGCCTTTGATCGCCCGGCGTTCCTGGCAACGCTTGTGGGCCAGCCGGAGGCCGAACTGGTGCGCCGGCTCGGCGTCCCGTCCCGCACCTACGAGACGGGCGGGCGCAAGTTCCTGGCCTATTCCGAGCAGCATTCCGACGTGATCGGGGGCGGCCCGTTCTTCGGCGGCCCCGGCTATTTCGGCTCGGGCTACGGCCTCTATGGCGGGTTCCCGACCGAAGTCATCGAACGGAACTGCGAGACGACCTTCGAGGTCGGCGACGGCCGCGTGCTGGCCTGGTCGCTGCATGGCAACGCCTGCTGAGCGGAACGCAGGCCGTCATGCGGCGTTGCCGGGGGATGCGCAATGCAATGAAGCGTGCCGTCCGCAACGCGGCGATGCTGGCCGGGGTGGCGCTCGCGCTGCCCGTCTCCTGCGGGCAGTCCGGCGACGGCCTTTATACCGGCGGCGCCCAGCCCAGTCCGGCTGGCCGGGTCAATCCTGCAGAGCCCGGCTTTGTCAACGGCGGTGGCCATAGCCGATAAGAGGTTCCGTATATTATGCGCCTGATGGTTCTATTGATGGCATTGGCCCTGACCGCTTGCGGCATCAGGCCGACCGGCCCCGCCGGGCAGCCGAGCAGCACGGACGTGAACCCGGAAACCGGGGCGCGCGGCGGCTCCGGCGCGGCGAGCAGCCGGTAGGCCGGCGCCGGTCAGCGGGCCGCGGCGATGGCGGCGTCCATCGCGCGGACACCGGCCGCCGGGCCGTCCGGGTGCTGCCAAACCGCCCCCACCACCGCGAGGAAGTTGGCGCCCGCCCTCACCAGCGGCGCGCAGTTCGCGGCCGTGATGCCGCCGATGGCGACGCAAGGCAGCTCCATCAGCTCGGCCCACCACGCGAGCAGTTCAGGGTCGGCGCGGGTCGGGGCCTCCTTGGTGGTCGTCGGGAAGAACGCGCCGAACGCCACGTAGTCCGCGCCGGCCTCGCCCGCTTCCATCCCGAGGTCCCGGCTGTCGTGGCAGGTGACACCCAGCGTGAGGCCGTCGCCCAGCAGCTTGCGCGCTTCGGGCGCCGCCATGTCGGTCTGCCCGACATGCACGCCATCGCAGCCGGTGCCGCGCACCAGGTCCGCCCGGTCGTTCAGCAGGAACGCGACGCCGCGGGACTGCGCGACCGGGCGCAGCGCGTCGATGGCCCGGCGCCATGCATCGTCCTCCGCCTCCTTCAGCCGAAGCTGCACCGCCGCCACGTCGCCCGCGTCCAGCGCCCGGGCGAGCGTGTCGGCGAACCCCGGTCCGGCCGTGGTGGGCGTGACCAGGTAAAGCCGGCACGGGTCCACCGTCGCCGGCTCCGCAGCCTTCGCCAACGCTCAGGCTTCGAGGTAAAGGTCGATGATCCTGCCGAGCATGGACAGCGCCTCCGCCTCCGGCCGCTGGAAGGTGTTGCGGCCGATGATGCTGCCGTTGGCGCCGCCGTCCCGGATGCCGCGGATGTCCTCAAGGATGCTGTCCACGTCGCCGCGCGTTTCGCCGCCGGAGAACACGACCAGGCGCCGCCCGTTGAAGCAGCACTGCACCACGTGGGCGACTCGCTTCGCCATGGTCGAGACGTCGATCTCCTGAGTCGCGTAGGTCTTCTTCGCGGCCTCCAGGCTCACCACCGCGGTCGGCGGCTTCACCTTGATGATGTGGGCGCCCAGCAGCGCCGCCATGTGCGCGGCGTAGGCGCAGATATCGACCGCGGTCTCCGCCGCCTTGTCCAGCGCCGGGCCGCGCGGGTAGCTCCACACCACGACGGCGAGGCCGACGGACTTGGCCTCCTCCGCCATCTCGCGCAATTCCTCCATCTGGGCGAAGGCGTACTCGCTGCCGGGATAGATGGTGAAGCCGATGGCCGAGCAGCCGAGGCGCAGCGCGTCCGCGACCGACCCGGTCACGGCCTGGTCCTTCTCGGTCGCCAGGCTGTTGCTGCTGTTCATCTTCAGGATGGTCGGCAGCGCGCCGGCATAGGTGCCGGCCCCGGCCTCGAT